>JBGPVY010000061.1:0-13642 GCA_041491905.1 Nitrospiraceae bacterium
AACTAAATGCTGTGGGTTTCCCATCATCCTCGAAAAGGAAGCCATTGCCGTGGCCATGGCAGGGACGCACATGAAAGAGGCCAAGGAGCAGGGGGCTGACTTTATGGTGACGCCTTGTCCTCTCTGTCATATGAGTCTGGATATTTATCAGGATCGGGCTGGTCGTGCGGTGAACCGCGAGCTCCACTTACCGATCTTGCATCTGCCGCAGTTACTTGGTCTGGCGATGGGGCTTCCGGCCAAGGACTTGGGGCTCTCGCATCATGTGATCTCGGTCGATTCCATTCTGGCGTCGCTTGAGCGTCGTCGAACGCATCCGCAACCTTTCTGAAGGAGTTGACGAATGAACGTGGTGAACCTTTCGGACTATCAGCAGTTTAGCCAAGAGAAGATGAAGAAGAACAACATGTTTCAGACGCCACGATTCTTCTGTGACATCTACTGCTTCGAGCCAGGGCAGGAACAGAAGGGGCATAGCCACGGCGAGCAGGATAAAGTATATCTCGTACTTGAGGGACAGGGCATGTTTCAGGTCGGTTCAGAGAAACGGGTGCTCGGTCCAGGGCAGGGGACCATGGCGCCGGCCGGGAAAGAGCATGGCGTGAAGAATCACACAGATCAGCGCCTCAAAGTAATAGTGTTCATGGCGCCGAATCCCTCTTGAAGACGTGAATCGTTAAAGGTGAACGTTCAACGGCTAGAGCAGACAATTTTTCTGGCTTGGCAATTCACGAATAACGATTCATGGTTAACGTCCTCTACCCAACGGAGTGGTCACGATGATCGCTCTGGCGGGGTCGACTTCGCGACTCCTTCCTTCAGGTACCCGGAGATATCGAGATCGTCTTTTAGTTCTCCGTGACAGTTCAGGCAGGCTCTGACGTAGCAAATCAGAGCGATAACACGTATCAGGAGTCAATCCTGACTGCGCCCGACTATCTTTTCGGAACCGCCCGGCCTTCTTCGAGGTCTTGTAGATCTGCCCAGCTGGTGAGGTCGGTTCGGGAGGGATCGACGGCGTCTCTGAGCTTGTCGAAATACTCCTGCTTCTCGGGAGTACTCGGTCCGCGATTCAGCATCATCCGGTTCCATGCTTCCAACTCGGCTGGAGGATGCGCCTTCGCCGTTTGTGCGAACCATTTTGCCACTGCTTCGTCTGATGGATTGAGTTTGACGGCGGCGGTGAACTGATCGTCCGTGATGCCTGCGAACTCCATGAGCCGGTCATCCATGGGGCAGGGGTAGATATATTCGCCCTCGGTGCCGGCCAGCACGGCACGGCACTTATCGATCATCCGCGCCAGATGGACATAACCTTTTAGATTGGCGCGCATGCTCCGGGGGAATGATTTTCGTAAATCCATAGCAGGATGTTGAAAAAGCTCGCCGGTTTTTGGGAAGGTTCAGCTTAGGTCAAGGCTGAGAAAAAAGAGTCAGATCTTCGCTCAACCTTGACCTCAACTTCAGCCTAATTTGTCTACCGCTGCCTCGCTGGACGGGCTATCGCGTTTCCTTTGTCATAGTAACTTGTGATTCGTGAACGTCAAGTTCTTCACGATCACTTCGCCGCTTTCGTATGTAATGATGCGGCGGGTGGCTGGCAGATCCGATGATCCAATGCGCACATGGGTGTCGGTGAAGTTTTCTACGTTGGTCAGCTTCCCGTCGGTGGGTGAATAGTAGTACACGCTGTACTTCGTCGTCAGATTCTTCTGGTCTTGGGTCACCGCGCTCTCTTCCACGTTAATCGTAAAGGCAAAGGGCGTCATGCCGGGGTGCGCCATCTTGCGATTGATCTGGGTGATGCGATTGTCTTTGAGGCGATAAAACGAGTTCGACCCGTGGATGATAAGTTTCGTGCCGAACGGGTGCCCGTCTTCTTCCATCGTCAATGAGTACTTGCCGTCCGATTCCTCGAAGCTTCTCGGGCCACGGTGCACCGCGATCATACCGAGCTGTTCCTGCGCCCACTTCTGCACATCGGCATCTCCCAGTTGGACCGATACCTCACGAGGGCTTTTCACCATGACGGGCCCGCTGGTTTCCTTCCCGTTCACATTCACTGTCAGGTCGGCGGTGAACCCCTTAAAGTCTTTCTGCCACCGCGCGGTCCTTTCGAACGCTTGCCGAAGCACCTCGCGGGCCTTCGGATCGTCGGCGACGGTGGGCTGATCCTGTTTCTGTTGTTCCATTGATGGTCTCCTGCTAAGAAGAGTGTGAGCGGGATTATAACTCACGGATGAAAATAGCCTCAAGTGGTACCAAGTCTGTGACAAGCCTGTGCAGCATCTGGTGCATTTGCGCAAATTCCGCTATACTGCGCGGCGCGTTGCTGTACCTAGTATAGAAAGGATGGACATGGAACGACGGGCTGCTTCCCATACCGAAGAAGAAGAGATGAACCATCGCCGCCGGTTGCTGAATGCCGCGAAGAAAGGCGATCAGAAGGCCATTGGCAAGCTCTTAGAGCTCTATCAAGTGCGGATTTACAGTGGCGATATGGTGACGAAAATGAATAAAACATCCGCGACACACAAACTCCAGGCTCAGCTCGCGGAAGGGAAACCAGTGAAGGGTGGGTCGGGGAGTCACGGCAAGAAGACTGCGCCTGCAAAGCCTGCTCCAATGAAACGCAGACATGCGAAGTCGGCTCCAGCGAAACGCGCGCCTGCGAAAGCCAAGTCGCGTCCTGCCATCTCGAAGTCAAAAGCTAAGTCAAAGGGAAAATCAAAATCTCGACCAGCCAAAGCAGCTAGAAAGAAACACAAGAAGTAGCCAGGCTGCGATTATTCTCCTTCGCCGAATACCCCGTAGCTTCCTGCCTTTGTAGCCGAAGTGGCTACTTCGGCGGAGTAGGCTGCTGCAGGGAGCTTCATTGCACGGCCACTCGTAGTCCCCCTCCCGCCAGTTTTGCGGCGATCTCTTCCGCTTGTGCCAGCGCACCCACGAACACGATGGCTTCCCCCTCATGGTCAATCTTCCATGCGAGTTCAAAGGCCTTCGTGGAGCTCATGCCCGGAATGTATTGGCAAAAGAGCGCAATGACTTGCTCATAGGTATGACACTCGCAGTTGAACACGATCACACGCGCGTCGAGCCTGGCACCTACGTCGATGCTGGTCGTCTCTGTCGTGACGGGAGGTGCGAAGGGGGTTTTCGTGCCTGCCATGGGCACGAATTCTACCAGACTTGGTTGTAACTTTTAACAGGCTCCGGGAAAAACAATGTGTGGACACAAAACGTCACTGATCTGCACATCTGGAGCACCAGGAGAATACTACGAAGGATGCTCAAACTGGTTTGTTTTGTTGATTTAGTTGATTTGGTTCATCTGGTTAGTTTCGTTTAACCAAATAAACGAGAGAAACCAGACACACCAAATAACGGTCATCTTGCGCTGGCGGACGTATTCAGCATCCTGCTAATAGCCTACCTGGATGAGCAGGTGATTGGTTCGCAGCCAATTCTCTCGGACACAGGACCGCGCATAGAGCGCGAAATGAGCGGGGGAGTCTGTGACTGGTTGGAGCTCGTGTGCCAGCGCCAGGGTCTGCGTATAGACGAGTGAGGCAGATGTCTTCACGAGGGCGAGCCCATATTCAAAGTGGTACCCCTCTTCAAGGGTGACGCTGCTCTTCGATAGTGCTCTCACCCGACCGAGATCATAGGCGTGCTGTCTGAACGAGTCGTCCATGAGGCGCAGGAGTGCGGCAGGGCCTGGCACGAGACTGTCGCCGATACGAAGGCTGTGGGACGGCTCGAACAGTCCACGTTGGAGACGCCGGTTCCGGCGAAGCGCGGTGTGAAAGCGTGCGCGCCAAAGAGGATCGTGAAGGTCGCGATCGATGGCGATTGCCACAGCAGGGGGAAGCGGTCCACTTACGTCATAGCCTTGCACGAGGCGTCCGGACTTGATGAGGTCCGGGAAGCTCATGCCCATCCGGTCTTGGAACGCCGTCATCCCGGACATAGGGGTCAATTGCAACGCCATGAAGTCGCGAAAATGGACGGTGGCGAAGCGTGTCAGGAGCCGTTCCAGAGTATCTGGGTGGCATAGATGAAAGGGGTAGAACAGCGCGTGGGGGGTTCGGGGTCGATTCATCGACAAAGTTTCACGGTCATGCTAGGGTTTGCGCGTGTGATTTCTCTTCACGTCGTGGCTTGATTTCCTGCTCATCTTTGTCCCGGTGACTATCGCGCTCGAAGTCCTTCGAGCCGATCCACTGTTAGTCTTTGTGTCGGCTGGACTTGCCATTATCCCGCTGGCAGGCCTGTTGGGAGGAGCCACCGAGCATTTGACGACCCATGTCGGTGCCGGCATCGGTGCGCTGCCCAATGCCTCGCTCGGCAATGCCGAGGAATTGATTATCGCACTTGTGGCTCTGCGCGAGGGCCTTCACGATGTCGTCAAAGCCTCTCTCACCGGCTCGATCTTGGGCAATATCTTACTCGTACTCGGGGTCTCCATGTTTGCCGGCGGATTGAAGTTCGAGCGGCAGAAGTTTAATCAGACCGCTGCCGGAATGGGCGCCAGTCTCCTGCTTCTGGCTGCCGCGGGGCTCATCATTCCCGCTCTATTCCATTTTACCGCCGCCGATCGTGGCGTCGTGATTGAACGAGAGTTGTGCCTCACCATATCATTTGTTTTATTCGCTATTTACGCTGCAAGCCTGTTGTTTACCTTGAAGACTCATCGCCATCTGTTTGCCGGAGAGGACCATAATGCTTCGGACTTAGGCGAACAACCCTGGACCCGTGGCGCTTCGATCACGGTACTCACTGTGGTGACCTGTCTCGTGGCCCTGATGAGCGAGATGTTAGTCGGGGCGTTGGAGCCAGCTGCGCAGCAGCTTGGGGTCACGCAAGTCTTTGTCGGCGTCATTCTTGTTGCCCTTGTGGGGAATGCGGCCGAACATTTCACGGCCGTCATGGTGGCGGTGAAAAACACGATGGACTTAGCCTATATGGTATCGCGATTGGGTCTAGCCTGCAGATTGCGTTGCTCGTTGCGCCATTGCTCGTCTTTGCCAGTTATCTCTTCGGGACGCCGTTGGATTTGATCTTCACACCGTTCGAGGTGGCAGCGGTGACGATCTCGGTCCTGATTGTGGGATTCGTGGCGATGGACGGAGAATCGAACTGGATGGAAGGTGTGATGTTGGTCGGCGTATACCTGATGCTGGCGATCACCTTTTTCTATCTGCCCGCCTAACCCAAATTCAATAGTGAATGTTCAGCAGGGCTCTCATTCAAAATTCAACATTGAGCATTCAACATTTCGTTTCGGTGTTGTCAGACTTTATCCATGTCGATGACTTCCGTGGCCTCCCACAGATTCTTCTGCTCAGCATCCGCCAGCGCTTTCACCCGATCCTCATCCGTCTCTTCACCGAACTGAGCCGTTTGTGTCGGTACAGTCGGTTTCTTCTCGGACGGAGACGAATCTCTCTCCTGTGGCGATTGCTGTCTTTTTCGCTTCTTAGCAGGATCCATATTAACGGGCATGGCAGCTCCACCATGATCGAGATTCAGTGTTCACCCCGCCCAAGTCAAAAGTCAATGGTGCCGTTGGGATGCGGCCCATGCCCGTCAGGGCCATGGGGCGTGACGCGCAAGAGGTGCGAGAAAGGCACGATCCGAAGTTCCGTGTTTGAAGTTCCGAAGACCTCGAACATTCACTTCGCTCGCGCGTCCCGCCTGTCCTGCTCGCCTTGCGCAAAATTGCTAGTACAACTGGCCGGCGATGGTGTCGGCCTGCAGACGGCCTCGTGCCGATAGTCTGCTGTGATCACCGTCTTCTTCGATCAACTGTTGCGCGAGTAACTGTGCGGTGACTGATGCATGTCCATAGTTTGCGGCATGCTGGTGAAGACAGCGTGTGGGAATCCCTTGAATGAGTCGTAAGCCAAAAATCACGGCGTCGCGAAGTTGCTCCTCCTCAGAGAGCCTGGTGCAATCTTCAATAGGGAGGCGGTTTGCCGCGAGCGATGTGTCGTAGGCCGCGAGGTCGGCGACGTTGCCAAATCTTGTCCCGTCCAGATAGGACTGTGCGCTCGGGCCCAATCCAAGATATTCGCCATTGGTCCAATAGAGCAGATTGTGCCGGCAGGCATATCCCGGTTTGGCATAGTTCGACACTTCATACCGCACATAGCCGGCGTCGCCGAGCATCCGTTGCGCAGCCTCGTCCATTTCAATCTGAAGACCTTCATCGGGAGCTGGACTCCGTCGGCGCTGGATGTTGGAAGCGAGTCTCGTATCCTCCTCGACCGTGAGGGCATAGCAGGACAGATGCGTGGGCGCGAGCGTAAGACAGTGGGCCAGCGTCCGTTGCCAGCTCTCCAGGCTTTGGCTAGGGAGCCCATACATCAAGTCGAGATTGATGTTGGTGAGTCCTGCGGCTCGAGCCTTAGTCACCGCAACGACGGTCTCACGGACGGCGCCAGGCCGTCCGATCCGGGTCAGGTCGCTATCCTCCATCGATTCCGCGCCGAAACTCATGCGGGTAACGCCGGCCTGTAGCAGTTGAACGAGATCCTGTTCGCAGACTGTGGAGGGGTGCGCTTCAACAGTGATTTCACAGTCTGAGGCGAGGGCGAGATGCGTACGAATCTCTGAGAGGATCGCGATGAGCTGGGTCGCGGCGAGTACTGTTGGTGTGCCACCCCCAAAATAGACGGACTGGATGGGACGGCCTGCGGCTACGTGTTGCTTCGCCGACAGTCCGATCTCATGAATGAGGGATTGGACAAAGGCTTGTGCGCGGCCCTCGCGATGGATCTCAAGATAGAAGGCGCAGAAGTCGCATCGCTGCAGACAGAAGGGGATGTGGAGGTACAGACCGAGGGGAGGGGGCGTCATGACAACAGGCTGAATCCTTGAGGTTTGGAAAAGTCCCGCGCGAGGACGATTTCTATTTCATCGGCAGGGGATTTCCCTCGATTGCGCACGTGCGTCTTCCAGGACTGGTGCTGACGCAACGATTCGAAGAGCGCCTTGAGCAAATCCGGTTTGATTCGCGCTTCCCACTCTCGCACCCAGGCCTGGTGCTCCTCATCGCCCTCATAGTCGTCGGGAAACGAGGCCTCCAGGCTGAATCGAAGGGTAAAGGCTTTTTCTTCTTGATACATACAGCTCCTGGCAGATTGCGAAGTGACCGGCCCGATCTTATAATACCTCTCAGAATAAGGAGTACAACCCATGCCTATCTTCGAATATGTCTGTGGGGAATGCAATCATCGATTCGAGCTATTGGTCTACGGCTCAACAGAAGCCGCCTGTCCAAAGTGTCGGGCCACGAAGTTGGAGAAACAAATCTCTTCGTTCGGGGTTGGGGGCACGGATGGCTGGGTGCTGCCAGGTAATGGTGGAGGTGCCTGTGGAAGTTGCGGTGACCCGCGCGGCCCCGGTTCCTGCTCCACGAATTGACCATGGAGTCTGGTGACCAGACTCTTCAGCGTGCAATTGCCACCATCTCTCAGTCCGATCCGCTTATCAAACTGCTTGAACAAGTAAAGCTTGGCCGGATGAAACCCACCGATGCAGGACTGCGTGCCGTGACCGACTCGTGGATAGGCATCTATCAAAAAATTATTGAATCTGGCGGATTCACCAGGCAGGCGTTGCGCCGCATCGATCCAAATCCTCGTGTGGCAATCTTAATCGAATGTGGGGTGTTGACGGATGAGCAGCAGGCGGTCACTGCCCTCCGCACGAGTTTTGAGCGGGCCTTCGCCGCCGCAACGGAGTGATCTCATCCCATGTGGGCTCTCTGGGTCATCGCTGTTCTGTCGTTGACCATGGGATCGGTTGGAGAAGGATGGGCTGAAGACGCCATTGGTACGAGACCTCTCCTGACGATTGCGCGCAAGGATCTTCATACCATCCTGCCGCCGGACTGCCATATCCTGATCAATCCTCACTCAATTGAACAGTTTTTTGATGCACTGGATAGAAACCCGCCGGACTGGGGCCTGGTCTACAGCCATGGCCATCACGACCCTGCACTGACAAGCGATTGTTCACATTGAACCGGGAACGCGATGCGAAGCGCGCAGGCAATCCCGCGTTGACGAAGCTCATCACCTTTGTCTGGTTCGGCGAATTGTCTCGGTACGACGCGGAAGCTGGTGGATTTCGCATGGCGCTCGGTCCCAAGCTCACGCCAACGCGGTGGGGGCTCGTGCGTTTCAAATACGTGGGTCTTCAGGGCGAGCTCGTGGTGAAGGCTTCAGCGGCGCTGCGGGACGAACTGGAACAACGATTGGCGCGAGGTGAGTCGATCGATATTACTGTGGCCATGACCGGACGGCTCATTCCTGACGAATCGGTGGTGTACGATTTCTCGCATGACCAAGAAGGCCTCGGCGTGATTATGCCGGTGGTGAAGGTCGAACGACTCGATTATCTGCTGACGAATAAGTAGAATTGTCGAAGCGGAGACGGAACGGCGCGTCCTGGCGGCTGGGTTGGGCGGGTGAAAAGTCTGACCTTTGGGGGCATTCTGCGAGGGTGTTTACATCTTGCCCAAGACATGCAGGCCATCGAAGTTTTTCCGTGCTAATTCGCGTCTTGCGCGCAGCGAAAACCGGTGCCGCTTGGACGGCTGTCCATAGTACCCCAGTCGCGGTCGCTCGTGCGAAGACTGATAGCCGGCTTGAGCCAGGACCCGCCGCGCATCGCTTTGACCGCCCCGCGAGGAGGCCCCTGAGGATCTGAGAGAGGGGCCTCGCTATAGTAGTTCGGGTTATACCAATCCTGCACCCATTCAGCGACGTTGCCTGCCATGTCATACAGTCCATAGGGACTCGTGCTTTCTGGAAAGCTGGCGACCGGCATGGTGAGCACTTCTCCCCTAATGCCCTTCTCTCTCGAAATCATTGCTCCCTCGCCTTTGATCCAGAAGGCATCCCAGTCCGCTCCGCTCTGAAAGATGATGGTTCGTCCTGCCCAATAGCTGGCGCTGTTGGCCTTCATGAAGTCCCACTCATTTCCCCAGGGGTACCGACGGCCATCGGTGCCGCGCGCACCCTTTTCCCATTCCGCCTCGGTCGGCAGACGCTTGCCCATCCAGGTGCAGTAGGCCACGGCATCTTCCCAACTGACATTCACCACAGGGTGGGAGCCGATACCGGGGATCGGTGCATTGTTCTCCCACAATGTGGAAGCAGGGTTCACATGTGCCGGCGCGCGATGGCCGATCGCCTGGACAAATCTTGCATAGGCATCATTCGTGACTTCGTAGCGGTCGATCCAGAATGTTGCGGTGTAGACGAGGCGTTGTGGCTGTTCGTCGGGAAGACCATCGCTACCGACCGGATTCCCCATCAGGAATTCCCCGGAAGGAACCAGCGCCATGGCGTCGGTAGGAGGTGAGCTAATGGCCAATGGCGGCTGGCTGATGGTCAGAATAAGAAACAAGAATGAGAGATAGATCACCAAGGTGCAATTTAGGTCTTTTTCATTCCACAGGCTTTGGCGACTGCATCGCGATAAGCCTGCCAGAGCCTCAGGCATTTGTTGAGGCAGCTCAGTACGGCTTGTTGTTGGGTATGTGTCGGGGCGTAGTTCACCACCATGGCGTAGGCATCGTGGCGGTGTCCGGCTTCGACCATTTGGTGTGCGCGAATCAGATCCATGGAGTCGAGGGGCAGGCCGTGGTATTTCACTAGTGGGTGGCTTTGGACGATCGCTTCGATGTCTTCGGCGGTCTTGGGCTTGGAGGGATCGGCGATTTCCCTGCGATCCTTCACGCTGCCTTCTACGAAGACAGTCAAGGCCGCTGCTCCGATGACCCAGTCGCGGTTATTCGCGACACGGACCAGCCAGTCGCGGTAGCGTCGACTGGCCGGTAAGAGACTCACTCTGTCAAAGATACGCGCCGGCAATCCAAGGCCTGCCATCATGGTCAGGAACAATTCCGGGTGTGACTTTCCCAAAGAGAGCCCACCGGTGTCTTCTTCGTAAATATTATCGGCGAGCATCCGGCGGACCGGGGCCGGGGGATTCCGTCCGTAAATGTGCGCCAGGAACACAGGAAAGTCACGCACGTACACGCCGTATTCTTGTTGAAAGTGGCGTGTGAGTTGATCGATAGTGACCGTTCCGTCGGCGAATGCCGGCCAGGCCCAATGATGCTTGCGGTCCATAATACGCAAGAGTTCTTCTTGGAATCGGCTTTTCGTCATGGGGCGTGCCATGTCTGTTGCCTTCCTGATGAGCGGCTCGTTACAATTGGACGGCGCGGAGATGTTTCAATGAATCATGTGACGGTTCAAAATCCAGAAGACATTCTGTCGATGCTGGCAGAGGTGTCCCTGCGAGGGTCAGGTTTTGTGACGGAATGTCTCCTCGACTATGTGTTGGAAGAAGGCTTCACGGAGCCAATCTTTCTCAATGCCAGCGGGGAAGACCCTGATGCCTATTTTAAAGGCCAATCTTCTGCCTGGGCGGTGTATCAGATCCGAGAATGGAAACGTGTGTTGACCATTTCTGGCGGTCCCGGCAAAGAGCGCCGCGTACAAATAACAGAAACTCCTTAGCCCATTGATGAGTGTAAGAGGGATGCAGAAGAAAAGCAACGAAACGATGGGGTTCAACTGCCAGTGGCCGGTTTGAATGTGGAGTGCGCCGCATGCCGATGATCCGTCTCACTGAGCCGCAGAGTATGGGCGAGTTGGCGATGATCACAAGTCTGCTGGAGGGCAGTGGCATTGCCTACATGGTTCAGAACGAACATGTGAGTAGCTTGTATCCCGGACTCCCGATTCTCAACTCGCGTGTCATGGTCGACGAGTGCGATCAGGTCCATGCGGAAGTGCTGCTGAGCCGACTGCGGTTGGCGGTGCGTGATGTCTCGTCGCAGCCGTAAACGCATGCTAGCGTGGCGGTTTTGGGCTGTGCGGATTAGACGGGGACTGAATGGGGAGCCGTTCGCCTGAACCTTGGAACCATCCGCCGGTGAGGGTGCCTTCTTCAAAGTACAGATAGCGGTGTTTCACCACCGCGGCGCTTTCCCAATCTTCAAAAATCCATTCCTCGCGACGGATGCCTTCTTTGGTAAACGTCGTGTTGATCGTTTGTGGCCCTCCCCAGGCCTGTAACACCTGTTCTTTCGACATGCCGACCATGACCCGATGTTCCACGATATGTTTTTGAAAGTCCGGGTCTCTGAGTTGTGCGATGAGCGGCCAGATCACCATGAGGAGAACAAACAGGCCAAGTCCTGCGTAGATGATAAGACGAACCGGGCGGCGGCGGATGAAAGGGATCGGTTCTTCCAGATCAGTTGGAGAGACGTTCATGGATTCATGGATAATCACGGTGGTTTGATGCATGATGTGGCGCATCGTAGCAACGTGATTTGGAGAGAGTCAAGTGAAGCTCCTGGTTTTCCCTTATTAATCAGCGCGATATAGGAAGTGCGCTATACTGGATTAGTGCAAGCGCTGTGGTGCTCAGGAGAGGTTGTGATGACTCCTGGATCGAAGCAGGGAAATAACCAGAGGCGATGGCTTCTTGCGATATGGCTCCTGGCCGTCACGGTGAGCCTCGTCATGCCACTGGCTTCAAATGAAGCGTTGGCGACTACGATGTATTCCTATATCGATGAGCAAGGCACGCCCGTCATCACAGATAATTTCAGCACGATTCCTGAACGGTACCGTGCAAGGGTCAGAACGACCGATCAGATATCGACTGCTCCCCAAACGGCTGGCACCATTCAGGAGCGCATGTCGAACTTGGGAGGTCAGCTTCGAGATATGGTTTCCGGAGCTGCCCCCAACATCTCCGGGCTCTCTCCTTCACAGTCAGAGATTCTGACCTATGCTGGTCTTGCGGCGATAGTCCTGCTCGTCGCCATGTACATGAGTAAAGGCCAAATGGTTCGCCTTCTGGCTTTGTGGTGTTTGATCATGCTCGGTCTTGCCACTCCAGTTTTGATGTACGTGTCGAAGGATGGCCCGATGGATATGATGAAGTACAAAGCCTCTCAGGTCGAGAAACAGCACCAAAACCGTGCCCAGCAGATTCCGTAACCCCCCTTAGAGATCCCCAAAACCAATCATGAATGTCGGCTAGTCCGCATACTTGGGGATAGGTATCTTCTTGGCCGTGGGCGGCTGAGGAGCGAGCTTGTGCTGAGAGAATTCTCGCGAGTAGGGATTCAGGATGGGGTCATGGGTGTGTCGCTGGCGTTGCTTCACAAGGTCGATACTTTGAGTGCTGATTTCCACTCGATCGACAAGCGCCTTTGTCGTGAGCGGGTCCGGCAGGCCTTGCAAAGAGAATAGCTGGTAGGCCAGAGTCCACTCCAGCTTGTCCCTGGTTGCCTCTTTCACAATAAATCGAGCCTGTGGTGATGCGACGCCCTTAAACAACAATAGCCAAATATTCGATCGGAATGAGGGAGAAGCCGGGTCCTCTGAAGGGTGAAATTCAGGGACGAGTGCGGGGATCTGGGCAAGTGGGACGGCGGGGGAGAATTCGATATCGACGAGCCGAACGAATAACGTTCGATCCTCGGTTTCATCGTTGGGATCGACAGTGTAACTGAACGAGTATCGGACATCGATGCCATCACGTGTAAAGGTATAGACATCCTCGCCATTTTCCGGCGAAACGAGCTTCCGAAAATACTTCTCCCAATCGGTGATGGCGTAGTAGCTAAAGACGCGCAGCGCGGACTTCCGATCGCGCACCGCCTGCGGCATCCCGAGTTTTTGATGTAATTCCGCTTGTGTAAGCCCGAGGTACCCATCCTCAAAATAGGGTGCTGCGCGGACTGCAGAAGGCTGGAGCCAGATGCCGGTGGACGATAAGAGAAGCAGCAAAGACGAGACGATGGTATGGATGGAAAGACGCAGGAGCACGGTTTCTCTCCAGCTGGTAGCGGAATCGTATCGGCGGCGTTTCCTCCTGTCAAGGCGCGACGATTGGGATGCGACGATCGGAATTGCTTGCTGGCGTAAGAACCTGTCAGTTATGATGGCCCCACTTCCTTCACAATCACGGCGGTTTGGATCGCGGAGACAGGTCGTATGAGTGCATTGTTAGACACCTTACTGCAACAACGCATTCTGGTCCTCGACGGGGCCATGGGGACCATGATCCAGCAGCGGAGACTGGACGAGGCCGCGTTTCGGGGCGAGCGGTTCAAAGATTTGAAGAAAGATCAGAGAGGGCATAACGATTTGCTGAACCTCACGCAGCCCGCCATCATCGAGGAGATCCATCGCCAGTACTTCGAGGCTGGTGCCGACATCGTGGAGACGAATACGTTCAACTCGCAAGCCATTTCCCTGGCCGACTACGGCATGGAGTCATTGGCCTACGAGATCGCGAGAGCCGGAGCGGAATGCGCCAGGCGTGCTGCGGAGCAGATCACGATTGCACAGCCTGCGCGGTCGTGCTTTGTGGCTGGTGCGATCGGACCCACGACGAAGACGTCGTCTATTTCAACCGATGTCAACAATTCGGCGGCGCGCGGTACCACCTATGACGAACTGGTGACGGTCTACTACGAGCAGGTCCGTGGCTTGGTCGACGGCGGAGTCGATCTCTTGTTGGTCGAGACCATCTTCGATACGCTCAATGCGAAAGCCGCGTTCTTTGCCATTGATAAGTTTTTCGATGATCGCCG
>JBGPVY010000299.1:0-3225 GCA_041491905.1 Nitrospiraceae bacterium
CGATCAACGCCAGAATCCCCAGCCCCGGCACATAATGACTCGGCACCAACCGGACCAGGAGATCCCCGAGAATCCCATCGACGGCCACGAAAAGGGTCTTCAAAATGAGGACGGTTCCCCAGATGGGGATAATCACGAGCAGGCCCGTCAGAAAGTAGCGTTTTAGCGAGGTTTTCAGCATAAATATCAGCCGACGGAAATAGATGGTTATCATACAGAGAGTTACGAGGGCCTCGCAAGCCTTTTCTTGCTATTTTCAACAACTTGGAATACCATCCCGCCCGTTTTCTTCACCGGTGATGGTGCCAAGCGATGGGGGCAAAGCAGCAACAGACTCGTGGCCTGTTTATTACCCTGGAGGGAGTCGAAGGCAGTGGGAAGAGCACCCAGATTCGGCACCTCGCGGAGGTGCTGACCAAGGCAGGATACCGCGTACTCCAAACCAGAGAACCGGGTGGCACTGCTACAGCCGAAGCGATCCGCCACATCCTTCTCACGGCGTCATCACACGAACCAGTCACGCCTCAGGCCGAAGCCCTGCTGATCCTCGCCGCGAGATGTCAGCACGTCACGCATCTCATCATGCCGGCACTGCGGCGCGGCACCGTGGTGTTATGCGACCGGTTTTCCGATTCCACGTTTGCCTATCAAGGATTCGCGCGCGGCCTCGATCTTCAGTGGCTGCGGGCGGCCAACAAGGTCGCAACCGGTGGGCTGACGCCGGATCTCACCGTCGTACTCGACCTCCCAGTTTCAGTGGGCTTGGCCAGGCGGCGAGTCGATCGTGGACAACAGAATCGGCTGGACCGTGAGACAGAACGTTTTCATCGAAAGGTGCGCCGGGGATTTCTGGCGCTCGCCGCTGAAGAGCCTGCCCGCATGACGATCGTGAATGCGAATCGACCCGCGCAGGAAGTCCGGGACGAGCTCACTGAGATCGTGGTAGGCTGGATCGCTCGACCGCGTCGCCCTCCACGCCGCCGGAGCTAGCCCGAATTATTCATGAGCGCTTCTACTGCAATCGCGGATTCGCTGCTGCGACGAGCCTTCGGCGGGCAGGCTCGCCGCTCGCTCCCTCGACGTACTGCTCAAGTACGCCTCGGGGCCTCGCGACTCCGCATGCCCGTCTCGCAACGCGACTGCGCGATCTCGCGACGAACCATCATGAATAATGCGGGCTAACATGCCATTCCGCGACTGTATCGGCCATCAACAATCCATCGCATTCTTACAATCCGCCGTCACCCATGAGCGCCTTGCTCACGCCTATCTATTCCACGGCGAGGAGGCGATTGGAAAACGATTGACGGCCATTCGCCTCGCGCAAGCGCTCAACTGCGAACAGCCTCCCGAGGCGGACGGTCTCGACAGTTGCGGTGCATGCCGGTCCTGCCAACAGATCGAAGCCCGCACGCATCCGGACTTTTTCGTCATCGAGCCGGACCCGGAACAGGCCACCCAGCAAATCAAGATTGAGCAAATCCGCGAGATCGAGCACCAGATCATGTACCGTCCGCTCATCGGTGAGCGAAAAATCTGTTTGATCAACGACGCCGACCGCATGACGATCGGCGCAGCCAACGCGCTGTTAAAAACGCTGGAAGAACCGCCCGCACATAGTCTCTTCCTCGTCATCTCGAGTCGCCCCGCTGCCCTCCCGGCGACCATCCGGTCACGCTGTCAGGCCCTTCGCTTTACGACACCGGCTCGCACACAGGTGGAAGCCGCGCTCATACTGAAACGCGAAATCCCTCCCGCAGACGCGCGATTCCTCGCCATCATCAGCGAAGGCCGTATCGGGGAAGCCCTCCTCGCCGATGTGCTAGACACGCTCGCTCGCCAACGGGAACTCGTGGAATTGGTCCGTCCCCAATCCTTGCAATCGATCGGGTCCATCCTGTCCTCGGCGGAAGCGATTGCGAAGGCCGATCGTGCACAGGACATGCTCGCCTGGCTGGCTCGGTGGATCCGCGACCTCGTCTTGATTCAGGTCGGAGGAGACCGTGACCAGTTGCTTTACCTTGATGATCTCGCGACGCTGGAAGCCTACGCGCAACAGGCCAACACCGATGCTCTGTTGGACCTGCTCCGTGAGATTGAAATGACCGAGCAGCGCGCCACGCGGCACCTCAATCTCCACATGGCGCTGGAAATGATCTTGCTCCGCCTGCGCGACGCGGTCACCGCATTATCAGTCCCGCTGCTCGCCTAGCTTTCACCGTTTATTACCTGGTATCTTTTGTCACGCCACATGAGTAATCCCAACCGGTTCTACATCACCACGCCGATCTATTACGTGAACGACGTGCCGCATATCGGACACGCCTATACCACCGTGGCTGCCGACGTCCTTGCTCGCTACTGGCGCCTGCGAGGACGCGACGTCTTCTTTCTCACCGGGCTCGATGAACATGGACAAAAAGTTCAGCAGGCCGCGGCCCAAGCCGGGATCGATCCGCAAACGCATTGCGATAAGCTGGCACCTCAGTTCCAGGCCCTTTGGAAACGTCTAAACATTTCCAACGATGCCTTTATCAGGACGACAGATCCTCCGCACAAGTCTATCGTTCAACGATACCTTCAAGAGCTTTATGACAAGCAACTGATTTATAAAGATGATTATACTGGATGGTACTGCACATTCGACGAGCGATTCTGGACGGAAAGAGATGTCGAGAACGGCCTCTGCCCCGACTGCAAACGGCCAGTCGAACGCATCAGCGAACACAACTACTTTTTCAAGATGGGACAGTACCAGGATCGCCTGATCGAACACATCAAGCAACATCCGAACTTCATCCGTCCTGAGTCACGGCGGAATGAAGTCCTGGGATTCTTGACTACACAGAAGCTCGGCGACCTGTCCATCTCTAGACCAAAGTCTCGACTCTCGTGGGGCATCGAGTTGCCGTTCGATAAAGCCTACGTCACCTACGTCTGGTTCGACGCACTCGTAAATTATGTTTCCGCACTAGAGTATAAACGAGCAGAGTCGTTGGTCGATCGCTTCTGGCCCGCAAATGTGCACCTAGTTGGCAAGGACATTCTCACCACCCACGCCGTCTATTGGTCCACCATGTTGATGGCTTTCGACCTGCCACTCCCAGATACCATCTTCGCCCACGGATGGTGGACCGTCGATGGAGAGAAGATGTCGAAGAGCCGAGGCAACGTGGTTGACCCGAACAAGATTGTCGACGAATTCGGCGCCGACGCCTTCCGGTA
>JBGPVY010000101.1:0-9242 GCA_041491905.1 Nitrospiraceae bacterium
CCCAACTTCGATGACCGGCTGGAGTGCGGTCAACGCCAGGACTTTGTCCGCCACCGCCACGGCCGCGACCGTCCCGGCCGAGACTTTTAAGAACTGCCTCCGTGACAGAAACATGGGTCACACCTCCTACAGTTGAGGGCTCAATCAAGCCCGCACAACTTCACTCATGTATAGCGGAAGTTTACCCCCCCTGCCTTCGCTCCTACGAGTTTATGACGCAATGCCATGAATATACCGGCTATCCCACCAACTCGGGCAACAGACACAGCAAGAGGGTTGCCAGACTGAGAGTAACTTGGCGCCACCAAGATCGTGCGTGTTAACACATTGAAATAAAACGGATAAAAATAGAATTGCGAAAAGGTATTGGGAAAGGAAAAACAGAACTTGTTTCGCTAATCGAATATGATGATATGCGCCATCTGATAAATAGGCTATTTCAGCCAATATATTAATTTGTTACGTTCGCATATCCGCGTATTCGTCAACGATAATATGCAAGACGACCTTGACAGAATGAATCCCAAATCACTTCACGTGATGATTCTGCTACGAAGAAGAAACATGATCGCGGGAATGAACAGAGGACGAGGTCAGCGAACGGTAGGATTGTTACGGGTGTGGGACAGATGCTACTGATTCTCGATACCCTCGCCTCCAAGAAATCGTTTCATGAGCAGCGAAAAATGTTGCCGTGGTATGCCGCTGTGTTCAGCGGCCTTCGTGATGACACCTCCATGCTGCGCGAGTTTGACACGCAGGTAGGACTTCGAAAACTCTTCGAGCGCTCGCTCCTTCGCTTCCATGTATGGAAGGTTGGTCAGACTCGGGTCGACTGATGCGAGACTCTCGGCCTCACTCTGTGGAAGCATGCTTCGGACATCGCGCGCCCGAATGATGTCGTCGGTCGCGAGCATGACCATCCGTTCCACGACATTGCGGAGTTCGCGCCCATTCCCTGGCCAGGAATAGGACACAAGGACCTCCACAGCCGCTTCGTCAAAATGGCACTGCGCCTTACCCATGGATTGAACCAGTCGGCCGAGTAAATGACGTGCGATAACGGGAATGTCTTCGCGACGCTCGCGTAGCGGGGGCACACGAATCGAAACGACTGCGAGCCTATAGTACAAATCCTTCCGGAAGGTCCCCTCACGTACTCGCGCTTCGAGATTTCGGTTGGTCGCAGCGATAAAGCGCATATCTATCCGGCGAACTCTGGTTCCCCCCACGGGACGCACCTCGCTTTCCTCTAGGACGCGCAGCAGTTTCGCTTGAAGGAAAAGGGGAAGCTCCCCGATTTCGTCGAGGAAAACACTGCCGCCGTTCGCTAACTCAATGAGCCCCGGCTTATCGACGATCGCGCCGGTGAAGGCGCCCCGTACATGCCCGAACAGCTCGGATTCCATAATCCCCTCGGGAACGGTGGTACAATCGATCACTTGAAACGGCCGATTGCATTCAGGACTCTGCTGATGGATCGCCCGTGCAATCATCCCCTTTCCCGTTCCGGTTTCGCCGGTTATTAAGACCGTCGAACGGACCTGGGCCGCCTCACGAATACTCCGCATAATCTGCTCGAATGCGACGCCACTCCCCACGAAACTATTGACTTCGAACTCCTGCCGGTCCTGTTGTTCGTAAACCGAATGCCGCCGCAGGATTTCAGAGATTCGAATCGCCCGATGAAGTCGCACCCCCAAGTCTTCTGCATTGACCGGTTTCAGCAGGTAGTCGAAGGCGCCTCGCCGCATCGCATCCACGGCCAGAGGGACCGTGTTCATCCGCGTCACCACCAGGACCGGCAAGTTGGGATCGATCCTTTGAATGCGGCTGACGAGATCCAACCCATCCATTCCAGGCAACACCATGTCGGTCAGCACAAGATCGACGGCCCGTTCCCCGAGCAATTGCAAGGCCCCTTCTGCCGTGGCACGAACCTCCATATCGAAATCTCCCCCGAGGGGTTTCAGATCCGCCGATTCAAGGGCGTGCAGCATCAACTCAACATCCGTTGAGTTGTCCTCGACGATCAGGATCGTGAACGGCGCTTTAGATTTGGCTCTGGTCGATCGCATGTCGGAAACTCCGCCACGTGTCATCGTCTCCCCCTTCCTCACAGAACCCCTCGCCGGAGGACATCAACCACATCGGGAACCCTTGACGCCTGTATCCTGGCATTCGAGGCTCCCTCTTGCTCCTGAAAACTTGGGATCGTGAATTGTACGGTGCAGCCCGGCCCCTCGGCTCCGTCGATGCACACCTTGCCGCCATACAGTTCCACGATGCGCTGGATGATGGTCAGGCCGATCCCGTCGCCCGGTGCCTCAGACATCAACAAACGGACAAACGGCTGAAACACTCGAGTGCGTTGGGTCGAAGGGATCCCGATCCCGTCATCCTCCACAGAGAAGGCCACCATAGGACCTTGTACACGCCCGCTGATCCTCACCACGGGTGAGTCTCCTTCTCGAGTGAATTTTAGTGCGTTCGAGACGAGGTTATCGAAGATCTGCCGAAGATAGGCATGGTGACAGGCAACGAGCGGTAACCCTGGTTCAACGTGTACCACGGCACGAAGCCGCCCGATCTCATCAGCTCGGGCTTTCAACACCTCACCAACAATCGCAGTTGGATCGACAGCCGTGACGGCCTCCTGATCAGCACCCACGTGAGCCACGGTCAAGATTCCTTCCACTCGCTGCACAAGATCCCTACTATTCTCTTCGATCAGAGATAACCACCGCTTCGTCCGGTCATCGAATTGCCCACTGTCCTGCTGAACCAGCAACCGTGCAAGTTCTTCCATGCGAGCCCCCGGCCCCTTGAGATCATGAGCCAAGGTTTCCGCCAGATGCTCGAGCTGTCGAAGGCGTGTCACCAACCTCCGCTGCTTCTGTTGTGCCGCTTCGTGCAGCCGTGCATTTGAGATGGCCAGCGCAGCCTCCAGGGCCAATCCTTCAGCCAGGCGCTGATTCCACTCATGCGCTGCCCGGGGTCGCTCGTTCAGAAACGACAGAACACCGAACGGAATCCCCTGCGCCAACAATGGAATTGCCAGCATACTGTCCCAGATCAAGTTATACCGGACCATCTGCGGCCACTCATCCGAACGAAACCGTTCCCCGATGGCCTCCTCGCGCGTCTCAAACGCTTGAACACTGACCGGAAGTTCCTCCCACGGCACGACCAATTTCTTCAAACGGTCGTTCCATTCGCCGGATGCAGCTTCAACAATCCAACAACTCACTCTTTCATCGCGCAGGAGCACCAGACAGATATCCGTTTGCACCAATTCCACTGCCCGGTCCGTAATACGCCGGAGTACCCCATCTAGATCGTCCGAGCCGATGGTGTTGATCTCTTGGCCGATTGTGTCGAGCGCTTCGATCTCTTGGATGTTCGTCTCGATGCGGCGGGCCATGGCGAGGTATGCCTCTGCCAACTGACCGAGTTCGTCCTTCGCTCCTCGACCAGTGGCCAACAGTTCGGTGATCTCCGCCACATCGACTTGCGCTCCGATCCTTGCAGTGGCGGTTTGCAGCCGCGTGATCGGATCTGTGAGAGAGCGGGCCAGTATGCGCGAGACAATCCATCCCAACGCAACCACACCGGCCAGCGTGATCCACAGCCCCACAAACGTCCGATGCGACAACGCATCCGCTTGTTCGTTCAACGAATTTCGCTGCCGCTTCAGGCTATCTTCGACGGTCCTGAAGTCTTCGCGGAGGAGATCGGACAGTCGGAGCCCTTCACCCGACCGCACGTACGCTAACGCCTTGCCCGCCGGTCCCTTCTGAATATCTGCGATCAATTCATGCTTCGATCGCAGAAGGTCTTTCAGTTGTTGTGCGATCGGCGCGAGACTGGTCGGAGAACCCGATAGCCTCGCGAGTGACTGTGTGGCATCCGACAACGCCTGGTCGAGCTTCGCTTCTGCTTTAGCCAGTGGAGCAAGAAAGGCGGGTTGCTGCGTCAAGACATAGCCGCGAAAGCCGTCTTCAATGTCGATGGCGAGTCGCCCCAGCACATGTACCTGCTCATCAGCCAGCATGAGCTCTTGCCGTTGTTGTTGGAGCGCAAGCAGCTGTTGGACAACATACAGGTGAATTGCAATGCCTGCGCTGAGCGGTACACAAAGCAGCAGGAGCACCACCCATACCTTGTGCTGAATGCGAAGCCGATCTCCCCACTGTGCGGCCCATCGGTCCATCGCGCGGCATCCTCTCGTTCTTGGCAGCGTGCTCAGGAGGCTGTAGTTAACCAATTAATTTGGGCTTTAGGAGAAAGAAATGTCAAGTCCGGGGGTCCCAAAACCCAAAAACTGAGCCACAAATAACTTGAGGAACGGACTCGTATCTCAAGTGGCGGGCGGTCTACTTTTTCGGTTTTGGGTCACCCCGACGAATCGGATTGGATGTCAAATCATACGGTCGTATAGCAGATCGATCTTGCGCTCATTTAATCACACTTGATCTCACTCCTACTCGACTCGCAAGTCGATGACTCTGCTGTTCGAAAAATCTTCCTTCTCCCCCTCGCTCTCACCTGGCAAACCGTACTCACCGATTGGTGATTCGTAGTACGGTACTGTCTGCCACAGAAAATGAGAAACCCCAGCCCGACATGACGCCGGGCTGGGGTTTCTCGTTACGCTATCACTCCTATCCCTAGGAGCCTGTCTGACATTGCCTTCGTGACGAGAAAAAGGAAGTGCGGTCAGATGCGAGGCCGCAGTCCTGGAAAAACCGGAGGTGTATTCGCTGGAATAATGGAATACATTGAGGATTTTTTCTGGCCGAGCACAACCCAGATGGTTGATCCTCCCCCAAAATAGCGGACAGCTCGAAACGGGTGGGGCATGCTCACCCTGGAGGTTCTTCCTCCCATTTTCAATTGGACTTTCATATACCTTGGCACCTAGAATAAAATAAAATTAGGTGGTGCCGTCACTTTGGGGAAGGAGTTAAGCCTATGACACTATTCAGGAAATCAATAGCCTTGGTGCTGACAGGAGTTCTGGTTATAGCAGTAGCCGTCGCACTGCCTCTTCTACCGGTATTTGGCGAAGGTGGCGCGCGGCGGGACGTTGTGCTTCATGAACTTGAGCGCAACGCCACGATCATGGATATGCTCTATCTGGTCGAGTTCGAGGCGACCCAAGCAGGAGCTCCGACGAGCCGCGAGCAGACGATCGAGCTGCTCGACAAACTCGTCATCCCAACCCTCGAGAGTCTGGGGAAGGATGGCAAAGTCCGTGCGGGAGGGATCGCCGGCAGTACTCTCGCCGGGGCGTTCGTGGTTGGAGCCAAGTCGAAAGATGAGGTGACTGAACTCGTTCGTGCGCTTCCCGCCTGGGCCATCATGCAGTGGAAGGTGACGCCGCTCGAGACCTTCGCTCACCGGGCCGACCTCGAGAAGAAGGTGGTGCAGGGACTCCGCGCGCAGAAGTAGTTCGGCGCACCAATCCAGATCGCGTCGGATCTGCGTGCCTCACACGCGGTCGCAGCGAATGAAACGCCCCAGCCTGGCTTGACGCCGGACTGGGGTGTTCTCGTTACGCTATCGCTTCTCTCTCTAGAGGGACAAGCTGCCCCTTCCAGAGACCGGTTCTCCCAATTACAGCTTCAGGGTAAACCAGGTGGAGAGCGCCTTCATGCCGTTACGTTCAATGTTGTTACCGTCCCACACCGCAAACGCGATAGGCACAGACATTCCAGCCTTGAACTGGGTATCGTTGGGATCACCGGTTTCCAACGTGCGCTTCACCACCACACGCCAGGTTGGGCCAGAGTATCCACCACCCTTGACGGAACCAGAAGGTTCCCACACACCGTTTCCGATGACATCCTGATGCGCTTGCGTCGTGAGGGTGCTGAATCCGTTGGCATTCAGATCTTCAACCGAGCTCACGCGCAACGTCGGATCGGACATGATGTTGCCCGACCAGATGCCAGGATTGAAGGGCCCCAGGCTCCGGCCGATCCGGTCCGGATAGGTCACGCCTCCCGCCGGCTCTTCGTAATAGAAGTCCCAGAAAATGCCGGGGTATTGGTCGTCCACATCCCAGATGCCCGCGCTATCCTTGCCGAGGTCCTTCTGCCACTCGGCGTTCCACCGCCAAATGTTGGTGGTGCCGCCTGACTGACCCATGCACTGGAAGGGTGGCGCTCCAGCCGTGTTGACTGGGAACATGACCGCCGCCTGATCCCGGAAGTCCTGGGGACCAATGGTCGTATCGTTCTTGGTCTGATCGCTCCACTCTATGCGCAAACCGAGCTCTTTGCCGTTGGTCATAGCTTTCACGAACACCGACTTCACCGAAATATTCGGGTGCATCGGCGTAGTGATCAGCTGCCCGCTCAACGGGATAATCACCCCGGGCACGCTCTCCCAAACTGGGTTCGCGCCGTCCATCGGGATGGCTCCCTTGACCACCTTCGCCGGAATCGTCACCGGCTGGCTGACAGCCAACGGAACCCGCCCGATCGTCAGCATCACGCCGACGATCAACGCAGAGAGAAGAATGCCAAACACCACACGCTTGCTGTGTGTCTGCACTACTCTCATAGAATACTCCTCCTCTCGATTAAAAAAAGTAAGTTCAATATCGTGCCAACGATCAAGGTGGAGAGAGCATAGTGAAGAGGGCCAAAATCACGCCAACGATCAACGAAGCGAGAAGAATGCCAATCCTCATCAGCTTGCTCCGTGACTGCTTTACTTCTTTAGGCTGCTCAACATTTTTCATAGGATACTCCTCTTCTCTATAAAAAAAATCAAGAGCGATGGCCTAAGATAACTGCTGACGAACAACACATAGAGACCTTCATGGATACGGAAAAAGGTTAGGCGGTTCCGACCGGCCCCTCCTCCTTGTCTTTGCCTTGATCTTTCTTGTCCAAAAATGATTCTGCCCCAACTTCGTTCAGCAACAGACTCAGTTCATTTCCCTGATCCTGCGCACCGCACTCATACGTCTGGCCTTCCGGTGAATTGAACGTCGCCGGGCGGTAATCGGTTTCCGAGTAGGGCTGGGGAACGACGCTTAGGAACGCGGCCTCGAAATCCATCCACTCCGCCATCACGTCCGCCACGTGTTTGTACAAACCGGATGCAGCTTTCTTGACCAACATCCTGCAAAACAGCGGGACCCACCGGCCGATATGATTCTTGACAAACTTTATCTGCGCGTCCAGGACGATCTGAGTCTTGTCCGCTCCATCGTGACAGCGGGAATAGGACTCTTTGTAAGCCAGGAAATGCATGAACTCGAATTCGACGCTCAAATGATCCAGTCGCTCATGGATATCCTTGGACAATTCCACTCCGAACGCACGATAGAATCCGGCGATATCGCCCATGACTTGCGATTGAGCAAACACGTGGTCGTTTCCGAAAAGCGTTTCGTAGGGAGGGCAATCGAGCGTGATGACATTACTGAACACTCGGCGATGCTCGGCCTGCAGATCGCTGAGTTGCCAGTTGACACATTCTGACGCGACAACCTTCTCGATCTGATCGAACTGCTTGCGCAGCAGCACCAGCTTTTGTTTGGCCCGCTCACCGCCGATGTCGTCGAGTGCCTGGTCCAAGGCATCGATCGCCGCTCGCCCATCCTCGACGAACTCTCCGCATTGCACATAATCAAGAAACTCATCGTCTTCAGGATAGAGCAGGCTCCACGACACAAGGAGATAGAGCTTACTGCGACTGAGGGCGCGTTCGACTGCGGGTGAATCTTTAATGGCCGGCGAAGTCGGAATGACCGCGGCCACGGCCGGAGAATTTGTTTGCACCGGCTGTTTACTCGTCATGAGAATCAGCTCCTCGGTTTACCCTGTTGCCCACATGAATTTTCAGGGCATTTGAGGTCAAACCTTTGGCACAGGATCTTGTATGTTAGGTACCGAGCCAGGGGTTGTCAAGCGCGATCTTCCCCTTCGCAAGAGATAATCTAAGTCGATGATTTCTCAAATTATTCTTCCTCGCGATGCGCACCACTTCTCTTCAATTTCCTTCTTGCATTCAGACCTGTACTTCTGAATCACGAGAGCGACTGCGCCAACAATCTAAACGGTGTGACCCGAATGGCCACGTGATCGTTCACTGTCTGGCACACTTGTTCGCACAGCCCGCATCCGACGCAACGCTCGGTCGTCACGACAAGACGCTGCCGGTCAAAATCCATCGATAAGGCATCCGTGGGACATTTAGATGCGCAGGCATGGCACCCCTGCCCTGCGGTGCAGACTCTGTGCGAGACAACCGCGAGCCCCATTCGTATCTGCTCACGTCCTGCAACAGGGAGCAACGCCTCGGTGGCACAGGCCGCAATGCAGGGCACATCCTCGCAGAGATAGCACGGCATTCGATCCGCAAAAATCACCGGTGTTCCGTTCTGCGGATGGAACGTAATAGACCCGTACGGACAGACCTTGGCGCAGTCGCCGCACTTTGTGCATCGCTCCAAAAACAGCGTCTCGTCAACGGCCCCGGGAGGACGCAACCAATCCGTCCGCACCGGTGCCGGAGCCGGTTGTTCCGGCACGGCATCTTGGTGCTTGGCAAATTCCTGTGCCGCTTTGGCAACGGAAACGACAGAATCCTTGAGGAAGTCACGACGTCTGTATGGAGAATCGGTAGCCACAGTGGTGCACCGTTACATGACGCCGTCAGCGCGCAGCTTGTAGACCTCGACGCAGCGGTCGCAGGCCCCGAATTCGATATCCCAGCCAGGGTGATTCTCGCGGATGAAATCGAGTACATAGGTCTCGAGCTTGTTGCCCATATCCTCGACCCACGAGTAGGTCGGGAACCGGCACAGAGGACAGGGAAATCCCGGCATCAACATGACCTTATTTTCCGTCTCCGGAACCTCGCCCCCCTCGACTTCCACGGCACGGTCCATCACGCGCAAGGTGTCCGACGCCATCTCGATCAATTCCGAGTGGGTAAAGAAACTCGTCTGCCACAACCCTTCGAACACCGATTTCAATTGTGGCGCGGGAATCTTGCGATACCAGGAACGAAACTCTTTGAATCGGTCTTCCTTCCTCAGCATCGGCTCTTTGCCGGCTACTGTCAGCCGACTATCCACGGTGAGACTCCACAAGATGCGATAGCGTTGGAGAATGAGGGTTTCCTCGCCTGGATTTTGCCCGACCTTGGTATCCGGATCGTACCCAAAGACCGGATCCAGCATGTCCGAGATATGCAACAACTCATGGCGGCAATAGCGC
>JBGPVY010000182.1:0-6354 GCA_041491905.1 Nitrospiraceae bacterium
ACCTTCGGCTCCTCCCACCCTTTCATCTCAAAGTGATGATGGATGGGCGCCATGAGAAAAATGCGTTTCCCGCGCGACTTGAACGAGACAACCTGAAAAATGACCGAGACCGCTTCAATCACAAACACTCCGCCGACCATCAGAAGCAGCAACTCGTGCTTGCTGATCACCGCAACCGTCCCCAACGCCGCTCCCAGCGGAAGCGAGCCCACATCCCCCATGAACACCGAAGCCGGATAGGTGTTGAACCACAGAAATCCCAGACTCGCCCCCAGGATGGCTGCGGTGAACACCGCGAGTTCACCCGCGCCTTCGATGTGCTGAATGAGCAGATAGTCCGACATGAGTCGATGGCCGACGACATAGGCCACAATCGTGTAGGCCAATGCCGCGATCATGACCGGCCCGACCGCTAACCCATCGAGACCATCGGTCAGATTGACGGCATTGGAACTCCCGACAATAACCAGTACGGCAAAGGCGACATACAACCAGCCGAGATCCGGAACGACATTCTTGAAAAACGGAATGCTGAGCTTGGTCGTATAGCCGGGCAGGAAATAGAGGACCAGCGCAATCGCCAAGGCCAGCGCCACTTGTGCCGTGAATTTCTGCCCCATCGACAACCCCTTGGATTGGGCCTTGATGAACTTGAGATAGTCGTCGGCGAATCCAATCGCCCCGAACCCCAACGTGGCGGCGAGCACAAGCCAGACGTAGGGCTTCGCGATGTCGGCCCAGAGGATCGTCGAGAGGACCACGGCAAAGAGAATGAGAATCCCGCCCATGGTGGGCGTGCCGCTCTTCGCCAGATGATGTTTAGGACCGTCGTCGCGAATCTGCTGACCCAGCTTCATGTCTTGTAATTTCCTGATCACCCGTGGGGCCAGTACAAAGGCGATCAAGAACGCCGTCACGGCTGCATAGATGATCCGGAAGCTCAAATACCGAAAGACGTTCAGGAACGAATATTCCGTATGAAACGGATACAGCCAGTTGTAGAGCATGCCGTCTGTACCTAAAAAATGAGCCTGTCCGCCTGACCGACTCTTGCGTCGGATGGACGCCGACTCTTTACGACGCCTGTTTGATGACTGCCCTCATCCCAGTCAGAACCTGCACTACCTGTTCCATTTTCATGCCGCGAGAGGCCTTCACCAACACCACGTCACCCTGCCTCACGATCCTCTTGAGGCAATCAGCTGCGGCTGCCGCATCGACCACTTCGTCGATCTGCGAACCTGCAAACCCGCCCTGCCGGGCTCCTTCCGCAATATCCCGACCCAACGTCCCGCAGACGATCAGCCGTGACAGCCCCTTCGCGGCAAGAAACTGTCCAACGTCCCGGTGCATACGTCCTGTCTCAGAGCCGAGTTCTAACATGTCTCCCAGCACGGCAATCCGTTCGCGTGCAGGACTCCACTGTGCCAGCAATTGGAGCGCTGCTTTCATCGACGCAGGGTTGGCGTTGTAGCAATCGTTGATGATATGAACGCCGTGATGGGTCACCACCTGCGACCGCATCGCGGCAGGACGAAATCGGCCCAGCCCTTGGGCAATCATCGAACCGGACAGGTTCAAGGCAGCACCCACCGCCGCGGCGGCGAGCGCATTGGTGACGTTGTGGGTACCATGCACCTTGATTCGAACAATCGTGGGACGGCTCTTTCCAGGGAGGTGCAAGCGAAAGGTCGTTCCTTGGCGAACATCGGACGTGACCCCGCTCGCGCGGACATCGGCCAACTCCGAAAATCCGAACGACATGACACGGCATTGCGCACGCGCGGCGAGGTAGTCAAAGTAGGGATCGTCGGCGTTCAAAATCGCCGTGCCATCGGCCGGAAGCAGGTCCAACAATTCCGCCTTGGCTTGCGCCGAACCTTCCATGCTTCCGAAGAACTCGAGGTGATCGGGGCCAATATTGGTAATCACCCCGATCGTGGGCCTGACGATCTCACAGAGCCTGGTCGTCTGCCCGTGCTGATCCACCCCCATCTCAATGACGGCCGCTTGATGGCGAGCCGTGAGACGAAACAGGGTGTACGGTACGCCGATCCGATTGTTGAAATTCCCTTCGGTCTTCAACACCGGCCACCGCTGAGCCAATACCGCCGCCACCATCTCTTTCGTCGTCGTCTTGCCGTTGCTCCCGGTCACCGCCACGACGGGGATATGGAACCGACTGCGATGATGCGTCGCCAACTGTTGGTAGGCAAACAGCGGATCACGCACTCCGAAGAGAAAGGGCGCAGGCCGACCATCGATCCGGCGTACCGCTGCGTAGCCTGGAGGAAGGCGGTATTCATCGTGAACAATGGCTCCTGCTGCGCCCTGAGCAAGTACGGCCGGCACAAACTCATGCCCGTCGTACCGATCGCCCCTGAGTGCCACAAACAGATCACCGCGGCGAACCGATCGGGAATCCGTGCTGATCTGTCTGATCCGGTGCTTCCCCGATAACGAGTCCTGCCCCGCGAGAACTTTCACGCTGATGACTTCTCGTAACTCCTCGACCGTAAAGAGTCCCATCGATTCCTCATCCTGCGCGATCCCAACCATGGCCTGGCCTTTCACGCGCAGTCCTGCAATTGCTGAATCGCCTCGCGAGCCACCTCACGATCGTCAAAATGAAACTTCTTGGTGCCGATGATTTGATAATCTTCATGGCCCTTGCCGGCAATGAGCACCATATCGCCGTGGTGCGCCTCGCGGATGGCGACGCCAATCGCTTCACGGCGGTCCGGCACCAAGTGATACTGCACATGACCGCGGCGCTCCAGCGCATCACGCACGCCGACCTCTACCTCATGAAGGATCGCCATCGGGTCCTCGGTTCGAGGGTTATCGGACGTTAAGACCACCACGTCACTGTATTCCACGGCCGCGCGTCCCATCTTGGGCCGTTTCCCTCGATCCCGATCACCACCGCAGCCGAACACTGTAATGATCCGCCCGGTCTTCAACGCCTGGGCTGCTGTCAGCAACCGGAGGAGCGCATCTTCGGTATGGGCATAATCGACGACGACGGTAAAATCCTGCCCGGAAGAGACTCGCTCGAAACGACCTGGGACATTGGTAATATGGGCGGTCGCTTCGCAGATCTGATCGGACGTCGCCCCGTCCTGCAGCGCCACCCCGATCGCCCCCAGCAAGTTGTAGACGTTGTGCTCCCCGACCAACCGGCTCTCGACGATGAACGAGCCTGCGGGAGTTGCCGCAGTAAAAGTGGTACCGGTTAGCGAGAGACACACTCGTTCCGCCTTGAGATCGGCCTGGTTCTGAATGGCATAACCCCAGACCGGCACAGGACAGGCTGCCCGGATCGCTTTCCCGCGGGGATCATCCACATTGACGAGGGCGAGCTTCCCGACCTTCCGCCCCCGGGCCAATTCGGTAAACAGTCGCAACTTCGCCTCAAAGTACTCATCCATCGTGTGATGAAAATCGAGGTGATCCTGCGTGAGGTTTGTGAAGACTGCCACGTCATACTCGCAGCCCGATGTCCGGTCTAACGCGAGGGCGTGGGACGACACCTCCATCACTGCGGTGGTGAGTCCGCCTTCGACCATCTTCGCCAAGAGCGCTTGAAGTTCGAGTGCGCCGGGCGTCGTGTGAGGGGCCGGAAACGTCTCTTGCCCGATCTGGTACCCCACCGTGCCGATCAACCCCACCCGTCTGCCGATCCCTTCCAGTAAAGCTTTGCAGAGATACGTCGTCGTCGTCTTTCCATTCGTGCCCGTCACGCCAATCATCTTGAGACGGGCGGAGGGATCCCCGTGAAACCGGCTGCCGAGAAGACCGAGCGCCTTGCGTGAATCAGCCACCTGCACGAACGGCAACGGCCCTGATGCCACAGGCGCCTGCGCGATCACCACAACCGCGCCGGCCTTGATGGCCTGCTCGACAAATCCATGACCATCAACACGCTCACCCTTGACGGCAACAAACAGGCTCCCGGCCGTCACAGCACGCGAATCGTCCGTGATCGCATGCACCGGACGACTTACATCGCCGCGCTGCTCCAGAACCTCGACCTGCCCACGGAGCGCCGCGAGCAACTGCGTGAGGGTGATGGGGTCGCGCGCCATGGCCTCTTAGTGGTCCTTCATCGCCAGTGCGATTTTCACAGTGTCTTCTCTGGACACACCAAGATAGTTGAGCACCTGCTCCCCGACCCGCCGAAAGACGGGCGCCGCCACGGCCCCACCCCAGGCTTCGCCTTGAGGTTCATCGAGGACCACGATCATCGCCAGCCGCGGAGATTCTGCCGGAACATACCCGACAAACGACCCGACAAACTGCGTGGAGGAATAGGCGCCGGTTCGCGAATCGATTTTTTGCGCGGTCCCGGTTTTACCCGCCACGCGGAAACCCGGAATGGCCGCCTTCGTTCCCGTCCCATTCGTCACGACACCTTCCAGCATCGTCGTCATCTTACGGGCCGTGTCCTGTGACACGGCTCGCTGCTTAACTTGTGGCAGTACTTCCTTAAGCAAGCGACCCTTCTGATCGCGCACTTCGGACAGCACGTAGGGCTTCATCATCACGCCCCCATTGGCGAGAGTCGCCACTGCCGACACCATCTGGAGGGGCGTCACCCCGACCTCCTGTCCCATCGAAATCGACGCTAGCGATCGACGGCCCCAGTCTTTGGGAGCCTTCAAGAGTCCGCTCACTTCACCCGGCAGGTCGATCTCAGTACGTTCGCCGAATCCGAACGCTTGGAGATAGTGATAAAGCCGCTGCTCTCCGAGAGCCATTCCGGTTTTGACCGCGCCGATGTTGCTGGATTTTTGAATCACCTCAGAGAACGTCATCCACCCCAGTTTGTCATGGTCGTGAATCGTCGTATTCGCAATCCCCATATGGCCGTATTCACCGAAGACCATGGAATCGGGCATCATCACTTTTTCTTCAAGCGCTGCGGCTGCAACCACCATTTTCATGGTCGACCCAGGCTCGTACGTATCCGTCAGAGCACGATTGCGCCACCGATCGGGCGTCAACGCGGCGACGACATTCGGATCGAATCGTGGACTGACGGCCATCGCGAGAACCGCACCCGATTGCGGCTCCATGACGATGATGGTCCCGGATCTGGCATGGGTATAAGTGACGGCCTCTTCGAGTTCTTTTTCTGCAATGTATTGGATGACCTCGTCGACGGTCAGCGTGAGGGCATGTCCCGGCATAGGCACTTGCTCCGCCAAACCCTTGGGAAAAACCGTGCGGCCTAACGCGTCGCGCTGCAAAACGGTAACGCGCTTTTCTCCATGCAGGTACGAATCGTATCGGCGCTCGAGCCCCTCAAGCCCTTGCCCATCCATCCCGGAAAATCCAAGGACATGGGCCAGCAACGGGCCCTTGGGATAAAACCGCTGTCCCTCCATCATCACGCCGATGCCGTCCAACGACAACTGCTCCATCCGACGGCCTTGCTCAGGCTCGACCTTTCGCGCCAACCACACAAAGCTCTTGTCTTGCCGAAGCTTTCTCTCAAGCTCATCGCTTCGAATATGGAGCACCGGAGCAAGATGACGGGCGACGGTCGACGGACTCTCCAGCAACGTCGGTACGCCGAACACGGATGGCACCTCCACATTCATCGCAAGCACTTTGCCGTGCCGATCCGACACCATGCCTCTGGCCCCCTCGAAGGACACGGTCTTTTGATGTTGCCGATCGGCCTTGGCCGTGAGTTCTGCTGCTTGGAGCACTTGGAGCGTGACTAGCCGAAATAGAATGACGCTGAACCCACAAAGGAGCAGGAGCAGCATCACATAGCGACGACCGCGAGAAGGGCCGGCAGTCACTCGCTCACCCTCCCGCTTGAGACATGTCTCGCCAGACGGACTTGCTCCACGGGCGGAAGCGACAGGCCCGGAACGTCACCCGGCTGATGCACTATCAGCACTTGCCCCTGCTGCGGCAGAACCAGCCCCAACTTTTCCGTCGCCACCTTCGCGATCCGCTCCGGAGCCATCAGCGCAGAAAACTTCACTTGCAATTGATCCCGCTCTCGCTCAAGCAAAACTTTCTGGGTCTTTAATCGTTCGATCTGATAACCCAACCGAACAACATCGACACGTTCCCACACAAACACGAAGACCAAGAGCACACCGGCAACAATCGTCAACGTCTTCATGAATGACCCTCCTTGGATACCCGTTGGGCAGCCCGCAATTTCGCGCTGCGGGATCGAGGATTCCGGTCCGATTCTTCCCTGGTGGGGACCTGCGGCTTCTTGGTGAGCACCACCAATGCAGGATCGTCCTTGCCGGAGAGCGCCCGAAACGTGTGCTTCACAATCCGATCTTCGAGCGAATGGAATGAAATCACACAGAGGCGGCCGCC
>JBGPVY010000058.1:0-14098 GCA_041491905.1 Nitrospiraceae bacterium
CAACAGTGCCTGGCGCACCCGCTCCGACACATTCACCGGTCCTGGATTCAGAAGAATCATATGCTCCCTATCAGCGATGAACGATGAGCGATGAGTGATGAACCAGGGAGCGAGCAGGCAACCCCCTTGCGTTCATCGTTCCGCGTTCAGCATTCAGCGCATGTTCATGCTATCGCTTTCATGAACCGCTTCGTAATGTCTGGCGGATCGAGCATCACGCGCCCGACATCTTCCACCATCTCGTTGACTTTCACCAGCAACATGCTCGGCCCGTCTTTCTTCAGCATGTCTCTGAACTCGTAGACAAGGTCTTCGCGTTCCCGCACCCGTTCGACATTCACATACCCGGCCGCCTTCGCCACCTTCTCAAGCGGGACCACATTGGAAATCGTCGGCTGATTGCCGGTCGTGCCGTAGACTTCGTTATCGAACACCACATGAATGAAATTCTTCGGCTTCAGCGCCCCCACGGTCGCGAGCGTCCCCATGCCCATGAGGACGTTTCCGTCGCCATCGAATATTACGACTTGCTTCTTCGGCTTGGCCAGTGCCACACCCAGCCCGATCGCCGCCGCCGATCCCATCGACCCGATCATATAGAAATGAGTCGGCCGGTCGGCAATCTTTTGCGCCTCGCGAGACGGAAATCCATTACAAATGATGACGGGCTGGTCGGTGAGCAATTCCAACAATGCGGCCATCGCCATCGCCCGACTCTGCATGGTCCCCTGCTCCGGCCTCATAGATTACCCTCACGCTTCACATCCGTCATGGGTGCAACCCCTTCACGACACCCTTTGTGATATTCAGCGCCACGGGAATCCGTTTCTTCATAAACGTCTCGGCCACCCACTTCAGATCGTCAATGGCCGTCTTTTCCGTCAGCGTCCGATGAGGGATCTTCATCGTATCGAGAAACTGCGGCATGACTTCGCCCATCACGAGATGCTCCGGCGCATCTTTGCCACCTTGACCACGCCAGGACACGATCAGAATGCAGGGCTGCTGATAGATATAGTTGAGGGAGATGAGCGTATTCAGTGATGTCCCAAGCCCGGAGTTCTGCATCAAGACGGCGGGAATCTTGCCGGACATATAGGCCCCGGCGGCCATGGCGACCGCTTCATCTTCCCGAACGGCCGGGGTGTAGAGGCGCCGCGCCATCAACTCGGCAATGATGCCCCCCAGGATCGAATCCGGGACCCCCGTAAAGAAATCCACCCCAATATCTTGTAGCGCTTGGACGAACGCATCGCTTTCAATCATCGTGTCGGTTCCTCGCCACTACGCACATGGAAAAACGCGCGCATTATAAGCTATGCCTCAAGGCATTCTCAACAAAACTGAGGGAGTTGCGCCATATGATCGGCCATGGTAGCGTTCTGACATGATCGGACGGCAGAGAAATCATGTGGGCCGACAGCTTGTGCTACTGGGGCTCCTGCTCTGTATGAGCCGCCCCTTACTCGCCCATGCGGGGCCGATGGTGAACGATCCGAACGGTTTTCAAAACCTGGCCTGGGGCGTTGCCCTGACCGCGACGCCGGACTTAGAAGTGACCAGGGCAGGCCCGCACGTGAACGAGTTCCAATTGAGGGATAGCCAGCCGTTGTTTGCCGGGGTCCCGGTCGAAAGCCTCCGCTTCTTGTCGGTCGATGAACAATTCGCCCGCGTGATCATCCGCTATCAAGGTGATGATCGGCACAAACAGATCCTCACCTATCTGGAACAACAGTTCGGTTCCCTTGAGCGCGTCCCCGGGCAGATGTTGCGGGGCCTCAATCAGCAGTACAATTGGCGCGGGACTGATACCGAGATCAACTTGACCTACCATGCGAACACGGAGCGGGGATTCATTTTTATCGACAGCCGTACCCTGGCCCCTCGGTTCAACGACCATATCACTGATTCAGCGGAGTAACATGCTTCGCGGCCCCCACACAGGCCATTGGATCCGTCGCACCTCCCTCATCTGCCTCTTCTTCTCGATCATCCTGCAGGGCACCCTGTCATTTGCCGTGCCGATGCAGAACGATCCAAATGGGTTCGAGGGGATCCCCTGGGGCGCAACATTTTCTGAAACCGACACCTTCATAAAAGTCGAGGACACCGGTCGGTCTCAAACCTATGAACTGAAGACCGGGGCTCCTTCGCTTGGCACAGTGAAGGTCGACTCCATGCGATTCGTGACCTCCGAAGGCAAATTCGCGCGTGTCACCGTCCGCTACCAAGGCAAGGCGACCCACGATCAGATTCTTGCCTATCTCCAATCCCTCTATGGTTCGCTCGACCGCACGCCAGGACAGATCGCCAGCGGCCCAGTCAAATTCTGTAGCTGGACTGGTTTCGAGACCGATGTAACCCTCCGATACGAGACCGGCACCGATCGCGGCATCATTTTTTTCGAGAGCCAGGAACTCCGCCGCAAAATCACCGAAGGCAATTCGGCCACCATGTTTTAACTGATACCCCCTGCCTAACCGTCCGAAGCTTTTAGCAGGATGCTCAAAAAGTTCAGACTTCTCACCCGCCCAACCCCGGCGCGCCAAGACGCGCCGTTCCGCGGGCAAGGCCGCAGCGAGTGAAGGACCGAGGAGGTACATACCGCACTTCGTGTGGGCCGTTCGCCCCTGGAATGGATCTTGGCGAACGGAAAAGCCCCTCAGTGATTCCGACATCCGAGAGACCCTCTTCTGCACGTTGAGGGTCTGAACGATGCGAGAACGCAGCATGGGAAAAGGCGCGTCTCGGCGCGCCGGGGTTGGGCGGGTGAGACGAGCGGCCTTTTCAGCATTCTGCTAGAAAACCCGTGCCAATTGCGCCTGGACGCCCACCCCCCCCGCTGGAGGGGCCTCCATCCCCCCTCTTGAGGGATAGTCGAAATTTCCGGATGCGGTATTCTCAAACTGTCGCGAGGACAGAGGAACCCGCGGAACCACTGAGGAGTCACCGATGAAGCTGGACCACCCCGTTCTCAGGATCAACCACCAGAAAGCTCATTCACTCTTGGATCGGCGCTATGCAGAACGAGTTCCGATTGGGTATCGAATCAAGTACTCCGGAGAAGAAGGCGCACGGATCATCAGAGGAGAGGGAATCCTGAAAGACCTCTCCAAAACCGGCTGCAAGATCCTGGGCGCGACCACGAGCGCGCTGGGTAGCCGCCTCACTCTGCTCCTAGACCTTGAGGATGGGCAAGCCCCCATGCGTATCACCGACGTCCTCGTCTCTTGGATCGATAGGGACTCGTTTTCCGTCAGATTTCCCAAGCTGTCAGCAGAAGAACGGAAGCGCCTGCAAGAAGTGATATGGAAACATGCAAGGTTGGCATCCCTAGATGATCGACGGACGGCATTCCGTATTATCTAAGCGTCGATCCGACACCACGGAGGGAATTATGCTTACTCACACCGCCGCTCCCGACACCGCAGTAGCTGAACGTCCCCGTCAATCCGAACGTCGGCACGGCGTCCGTACCCCGACAATCCTCAGCTTACTCTATTCCGGCATGGACTCTGGCCAGATGCTGATGGGTGACGGCGTCGTCACCAACCTTTCATCGAGCGGGATCGGAATTTCCGGGGATCGAACGGTCACACCCGGCATGGAGGTGGCCCTCTTTGTCGACATTCCTGGAGTGGAGGAGCCACTGTGCATTGCCCAGAGCCGTGTCTCCTGGGTCGAGGGACGTCGATTTGGAGTGGAGCTGGGGACTCTGAAGTTGGAGGAGAAGAATCATCTGGGATTCTTCTTGTGGGATTGCGTCACCCCCTCAGGCCGCGACGGCGGCATTTGAGACCGTAGCAGGGACAAGGAGGTGTCCTCATGAAACGAGAACAGGTCGCATCTGGAAGCAGGCTTCAGTCTCTGGCGGAAGCGGTCAATCGGAGGCAAGACCCCCGGCCCCCGGTAGAGTTCGGATTGATGTACTCAGCCCAAGACCGCTCCGGCGAAATCCTTATGGGCGACGGCATGGTCACAGATCTCTCGCCTACGGGATTGGGCATTCGCGGCAACGCCTCGGTTACGCCGGGGATGGAACTCACGATTTTTCTCTACCTCCCTGACGGACAAGACCCGCTGTTCGTGATGGAAGCGAGGGTGGCTTGGACCTCAGGACGTCGGTTCGGAGTCGAGATCCTCAAGATGAACCTACGGGAACGAACCCGACTCCGTTACTTCTTGTGCTCGAATCTCGCGCATTTCAATTAGACTGTCCGCCTGCTGCACGGAGAACCCGATGACCGGACAACGACGGAGAGGCAAAGGAGTGACGACCCACTCCCCACCTCAGGTCACTGACCGCAGGGCGGCTCAGCGGGTCCCTGTTCAGAACATGGTTCGCTTCTCAGCAACTGATAGCTTCCAACATGTTGGCGATGGGGTGGCTCTTGACCTGTCCGAGAGCGGATGCAAACTCGGCAGCGCACAGGTGTTGCCCATAGGAAGTTTCTGGGATCTCTACCTGACAATTCCTGAGACGTCCCGTCCGGTTCTCATCTCGGAGGTTCGGGTGATCTGGGCCGCGGAAAACGAATACGGAATCGAATTTCTTCGCGTCACGGCGCGAGAACGGACCCGGCTACGTCATTTCATCTGGAAGCACATGAACCGTTCCACACTCCAAGGTGGGCCTCCCTTGTTTACCCTCGTTGACAATTTCCAGCCCACGTTTGCCACAACTCAAATCCCTGCCCTAGCAGGATGCTGAAAAAGTCGCTCGTCTCACCCGCCCCGCCCAGGCGCGCCGAGACGCGCCTTTTCCCATGCGGCGTTCTCGCTTCGCTCAGAAGCTCAACGTACCGAAGCGTACGCCTTCGCCTCTTCGCTCGCTGCGGCCTTGCTGGACGGCCTTTTTGAACATCCTGCGCGGTGGTCTCCTGTTGTTCAAGACATGTGGGCCGTTGAATTTCCACTGTGCCACAATAGTTTTTCCGCAGCCTGCTAGGAGCCTGCCCGACATTGACCTTTCTACTGCTGTCGCCGATCGCTCCCCGACGTGTCCTTGTGGTGCCGGCTGACATGGCGCACCACCGGCTTGCGAGAGACCGTCTGCTCCATCGCGGTCGTGAAGATCGGTATGTGTTCGGAGCGGCCAGGATGCTCTCCTCATCTCGCAGGCCCCTTTGTTAGGGGCCTGCGACGAGCTCCGTCGCGCGAGGCTGGTAGGGGAGAAGCCGGAGCCTCGACCTCCCCCACCCCCAATGAAGCTCCCCGCAGCAAGCTACGAGGAATTCGGCGAAGGAGAATACTCACATCATTTCAATCACCGAAGCCTCAATGCTACTCCGCATTCATTCCACCACGGACACACCAGGCACGCTGGTCGAAGCTCTTACTGAGACCGAGCACGACGCCATTGTTGAAGCCCACGCCCCATCTGAGGGCAGGGTTCTCCGCATGCGCTGACGCTGACCAATAGTTAGCTGACTGGACAGCCAGAAACGGATGGCCCACTGGAAGAGTCGGACCCGGAGAGGCCACGGACGGATCCACCAGACTGGCCAGCTCTGAGAGGGACGGCAGGCGCCAACCTTTCCGGCCTCCAATGGCTTTATTGGCGCAGGTCAAACGGGCGTTTGACGAGGATACCGCGGTTGTCTGCGGGGACTTTTCCCAGACCAGGCCGGTTTCATTGTCTAGCACCGCGTCACTATTAAAGGCCGGCAGGATGACGAATCGCTGTGCCACCGGCAACGCCTGGTCCCACCGCATTGTGTGATTATCCTCGACAGCCCCACCCCTATCCTTAGCGGCTGCCTGGATCTGATCGAGCTTATCCATAATCTGCTGAAACTGCTGCTGCTGTGGAGTTGGTTTCTGCGCCCCAGCCGGCATAACCCCTGGTCCACCGCTCGCCAGGAGTAGCCCTCCGAATACGAGCGTGCCCACACTCACGGCTAGAAACCGTCGTCTCTTCATCACTTCCTCCTTGGTTGGTTGGTTGCGTTGAGATGACACTGACAGACTACTGCCTGCCCTTCTGTGTTCCGGAGAATCTCGCCCCCCCTTGTGAGGGCACGGTCGCCAGGGTGAATGGGTCGTTGCGTGGTGACAGACCCTGCTCGGACAGGGGTGGCCTGCCCACGCTCGCGCACGGCTCAAGGTTCAGTGCATTGTCAAACGCGACCGGTCCTAACCAGAAAGCCCAGTGAGGAGCATCAGTCTCAGGATCAGTGGCAAGCGCGGACACAGCAAATGCACACACGGTCGCGACGGACGCGTGTCTTTAGCCCTTTCAGGTAACGTGGTCGAGGCTGAAGTGGGAATGGTCTGCGTGAGGGTGCCGTTGCTGAGGCGCTGTATCTGACGCCGGTCCGAGACGGAGCAGCCCACCGGACGAAAAGACGATGGCCGCATGGTTAGGTGTCGAGTTGTACGTGAGTGAGTACAAACGGGAGACCGCCGGCAGGGAGCACCTCAACCGTTGAACGCCGGCGAGATCCATGTGGGCAACCCTCTGATGCGCGGTGTCCAGCCGAGGATTGCTCTGGAGCCACCTCGCGAGGAGTATGGCTTATACGGCAGATTGCTTTTCTCTGTCAAGTGCTTCTTACGAGAAGGAGGCTTGAACAATAGTTCCATTTTCTTCGCCGATCATCATGATGACGGCAGAAACCGGGCACGGTGGGTGCAGCCCGTGATCGCGGGTCTGGCCAACATTCTCCTTGTATTCAAGACTCACCGCATAAGCCCTACCTGGAACAGCTCACTAACCCGCATTATTCATGCGCGATTCTGTTGCAATCGCCGATCCGCTGCTGCGACGAGCCTTCGGCCAGCGGGCTCGCCCCTCAGACCCTCACCGTACTGCACGAGTACGCCTCGGGTCCTCACGACTCCGCGCGCCGGTCTCGCGACGCGGCTCAGCGATTACGCGACGAACCGTCATGAATAATGCGGGCTATCGGTTCCTATCCAACGCTTGCCCCCTAGAAGCGCTGCGTGCTAGGATTTCGGTGAGTGAGCACTTACTTACCATGAAGAAGCGGACCAAACAGACCACGAATGGGAATGGCCAGCGGGCTTCTGCGCGCGATCGTCAGGCCAGCCTCATCGTGGCCGCCGCTTCGCTCTTCGCCGCGAAAGGGTTCAACGGCACCACAACAAGAGAAATTGCCAAGGCGGCGGGCGTAAGCGAAGCCTTGGTCTTCAAATACTTTCCGACGAAACGGACGCTCTACGCCGCAATCCTGGCAGAAAAAGTGAACGTCAACGATCTGCTCGAAGCGGTGGAGGCGGCGGCCCGTAAACACGACGACCATCGCGTGTTTACGATGATTGCGAGCTATCGCATTCGCCCCGGCGTCGATTCGACGCTCTTACGACTCCTCTTATTCAGCGCGCTGGAAGGGCACGAACTATCCGAGATGTTCTTCGGCAAGCACCACAAAGTGTTCTACGATCACCTCGCCGCGTACATTAGCACAAGGATTGAAGACGGCGCGTTTCGCCCGGTCGATCCCCTCCTGGCAGCTCGCGCGTTCATCGGCATGGTCGTCCATCACCGTCTGCTCCATGAGATCTTCGGAGTCCCGATGCATCAATCCCATGAGCACACGGTGGCAACCTATGTCGACCTCTTCCTCACCGGACTGATCAAGATGCCGGGGAGGCGTTCGCGATGAATCCCCTGAAACAACATCCGATTGTGACGCTCGGGGTAATTATTTTCTTTGCGGTCACGGCCCTCGTCGTGTTTCGCCTCAGCAGCGGCGCCAAGACCGACACTCATAAAACCCGTGTCATCACCGTCGCCACCGTGGCGCCGCTGAAACAGGACCTGGACATTCGACTCACCTATACCGCCGACATCACCCCCAACCAAGTGGTCAATCTGTTCTCACGGGTTGACGGCTACATTGCCAAAATCTACGTCGATAAAGGCGACCTGGTCAAAGCCAACCAGCTTCTGATCGAGATCGATCACACGGATTATCAGCATGCCGTCAACCAGGCCAAGGCAAACCTGGCTGCAGCCAGAGCGAGAGTCGCGCAGCAGGACGCCAGTGTCCGCAACACCACCCTCACACTCAATAGGATGCAAGCGCTGATCAAAGACCAGTTTGTCTCGCAGCAGGATCTGGATAACGCACAGGTCGCGTACGATGCGGCAGCGGCGGCGCTCGACTCACTTCGCGCGCAGGTCCAGCAGATGGAGGTCGCCCTGGCACAGGCCGAGACGAACCTGGCGTACTCGTATATCCGTGCGCCCTTCGCGGGCTACGTAGCCGAGCGCAACCTTGATCTTGGCGCCTATGTCAGCGGGACAACCGCCGGCACCTCCACCATCTCGCGCGGGATTCTCACTCTCCATGAGATCCAGACGGTCCGCATTCTGATCGAGGTCGTAGAGAAAGACGTCCCGCTCATCCAGGTGGGTCAAAAGGCAGAAGTTCGTGCCGAGGCCTATCCCGATCGCGTCTTCGAGGGTACGGTCACCCGTGTCGTCCAGGCACTGAACCGAGCCACCCGCACGATGACGATCGAGGTGGATCTCCCCAACAAGGATCATGTCCTGAAAGGCGGAATGTTCGCCCGCGTAGAGATCCTGGTCGGCACTCATCGAAACACGATTCAGATCCCCATCGACGCAGTGAGTCGATTGGAAGAAGCCCAATATGTCTACATTGTGCGCGAAGGAAAGGCCCAACGGGTGCCGGTGGAAATCGGAGTCCGCGACGAGAACCGGGTGGAGATCACCAAGGGCTTGGACGGGTCGGAGCAAGTGATCGTCTCCGGAAAAGACCTCGTGCACGACGGCACCCCCGTGCAGACCCAACCTCTTGAACCCGTTAATCGTGAATCGTAAAAGGTGAAAGGTGAAAAGACCACCCACTTTGTCGTCTTACTCCATACGTTTCACGTATAACGTTTCACGTTTTACGCCCTACGCCTCACGTCTCACGTCACACGTCTCACGTCTCACGTCTTCATCATGTGGCTGACCCTCCTCGCACTTCGCAATCGCATCGGCATCCTGATGCTGTCCTTGGCCATGGTGATCTTGGGCGCCACCTCCGTGCAGCGGTTACCGGTCGATCTCTTCCCGCAGATTCAAGTGCCCGTCGCCTTCGTCGGCGTCATCTATAAAGGCGCGCCCCCGCTCGACATCGAACAGAGTGTCGTCTATCCCATCGAGAAAGCCGTCAGTTCTGCGTCGAACGTCGAGCATGTCGAGTCGTTCGCAAAGCAAGGCATCGGCGGAGTGCAGATCTGGTTCAACTGGGGCGCGGATATTAACGTCGGCCAGATGGAGGTGATGCAACGCATCACCCAGATTCTCAACAGCCTCCCACCCGGCATCCTGCAACCCTTCATCGTCAAGTTCGACGTCTCTAATATCCCTGTCGCCCTCGTGACGGTCTCCAGCGACGATCTTGACGAACGGGCCCTGTACGACCTGGCCTCTAATACGGTTGCGCCGCAGATCGAACAGATCGCCAACGTCGCCGCTGCCACCGTGGAAGGCGGGAAAATCCGCCAGATCAACATCAACCTCGATCCGGCATTGTTGAATGCTCGGAGCCTCTCGATCCTCGACGTCGTCAAGTCCGTAAAGGCCGCCAACCTCATCCTCCCCTCGGGCGACATCAAAGCCGGCAATCTGGACTACAACGTCTTCACCAATAACCAGTTTCGCACGGTCGACCCGATTCAGGACGTGATCGTGAAGGTCAACCCGCAGGGCAGCCCCGTGCGCGTGCGGGATGTCGGGACCGTGACCGATTCGTCGGACATACAGACCAACATCGTCAGGACGGACGGGGCCAGAGCCGTGTATCTGAGGGTGAACAAACAGCCCATCGCCAACACCGTGGAGGTGGTGGATGCGCTACGCAAGGCCCTGCCGATGATGGTCGGCATTCCGCCCAGCGTGAAGCTCGGCATTTCTTTCGACCAATCGGTCTACATCCGCCAGTCGATCAGCAACCTCATCGAGCAGGGGCTGCACGGATCGCTGCTGGCCGCAGTGGTCATCTTGATTTTCCTCCGTAATTTTACGAGCACGCTGATCATTTCCGTCGCCATTCCCCTCTCGATCATGGTGACCTTCATCGTACTGTACTTCTCCGGGCAGACCTTGAACGTGTTCACCCTGGGAGGCCTGGCCCTCGGGATCGGCCGGCTCGTCGACGATTCCATTGTGGAACTCGAAAACATTCAACGCCATCTCAACACCACGGCCCGCCGCTGGGACGCGATCCTGGAAGCGGCCCGCGAGGTGGCGATGCCCATTCTCGCCTCGACGATCACCACGGTCGTCGTCTTTCTCCCGATTTTCTTCGTCGCCGGAATTGCCCGCTTGCTCCTGATCCCCCTAACCATCACGATCACGATCTCGCTCTTCACCTCCTTCTTCGTATCCCGCACGGTGACCCCGGCGCTTTGCTACAAATTTCTTAAGCCGGAACAGGAGTCTCACCGTTCGATGCCGGCATGGTTCGTGCGCCTGATGGATTGGAGCCGCGAACGGTACGAGTCATTGGACAAAGGCTACGAGGAATCGCTCCGCTGGGTCTTGGCCCATCGCCGGCGCTTCATCACCGGCGTCCTGCTGCTCTTCGCCTCCTCGCTCGCGCTGGTACCCAAGATCGGTACAGAGTTTTTGCCGGTGTCGGATGAAAGCCAGTTCCGCATCGCCCTACGCGGACCGGTCGGTCAGCGAGTGGAGAAAACTGAGCAGCAAGTGGCCGAGATCGAAAAGGTGCTGCGGGCACAGATCCCTGCTGAGGAGCTGGAAACCATCGTCTCCAGTACCGGCGTGTTAGCCCAGGGCCGTTCCTCCCTGTTCAATCCGAATACCGGTCCCCATACGTCGAGCATCTCCGTCCATCTCGTCACGCCGGACAAACGGAAACGAAACCAAGTGCAAATCATGAACGACGTGAGGCCCAAAGTCTTACAACTCTTTCCGGGCGTCGCGATGTTTTTCGATCCGGGCGGGCTCATCAAACGAGTCACCAGCTTTGGGTCGCAAAAATCCGTCGACGTGGAAATTTACGGCTACGATTTCGAGAAAGCGCGGGGTGTCATCCGGCAAGTCGAAAACATGATGCACCAAATACCGGGCCTGGCCGACATCGAAGTCAGCCGCGAGGAGAACTATCCCGAGGTCAACGTGGTGGTGGATCGAGAGAAGGCGGCCCTCCTTGGCATCAGCGAAACGGACGTAGCCAACGCCGTGCTCTTCTCACTCAACGGCAACGGCCCAACCGACCCCATCATCTACACCGACCCCCAAAACGGAAACGAATACTACATCAGCGCCTGGCTGGCGGAAGAACACCGAAAGGATCTCACAGACATCGAGAATATCATTTTGACCGCACGAACCGGAGAGCCAGTCCTCCTCAAAAATGTCGCCTCACTCAAGCTCAATGCCGGTCCGGTGAAGATCGACCGCAAGTATTTTCAGCGGGTAGTCCATCTGACCGCCAACCCTGTGGACCGGGACCTCGGCGGCCTGGCGATCGACCTCGAGGCGGGCTTTGCCAAGATCCAGCTCCCAACCGGCTTCAGCATCCGGTTGGCCGGCCAGATTCAACAACAGAGAGAGACGTTTGAGGGGCTACTGTTTGCAACGGTCCTGGCGCTGGTCCTCGTCTATATGGTGATGGCCGCCCAGTTCAAATCGCTGATCGATCCCTTCGTCATCATGTTTTCGGTCCCGATGGGCTTCCCGGGCGTGATCCTGATCCTCTTCCTGACGGATACAACCCTCTCCACCACGTCAATGATGGGCATCATCATGATGCTGGGCATCGTGGTCTCAAACGGCGTCCTGCTGGTCGATTATACGAACGTTCTTCGTCGGCGAGGGCGGGAGTTACACGACGCGGCGGTCACCGCTGCGCGGACGCGACTCCGGCCCATTCTGATGACCTCTCTCGCCACCGTCCTTGGACTGCTCCCCATGGCCATCGGCTGGGGAACCGGCGGTGAAACGAACGCCCCGTTGGCGCGCGCAGTCGTCGGAGGACTCAGCGTCTCGACGATCCTCACGCTCTTTCTCGTCCCCACGATCTATGTGATCTTAGAGGAACGGTTCCCCCGCCATGCGGACAAGGCGCCACAGGATGTCGACTGGATACCGGCAGAACCAGCTGGTCGATAGGGGAATACTGGAAGGTTGAGGCTCAGGCTAAGGCTGAGCGAAAACTGGTCTGCTCTACACGCAACCTTGACCTCGACCTTAGCCTGCTTAGCGAAGCTGGTTGGTTACCCGACGGTTGGAAAGAGCGCCTTCAGTTGCATCGCCAAGCCAATGTCCCCGCTGATCTTGAGTCGGCCCGACATGGCGACGGCTGTTCCACTCAACTGGCCTTTCAGAATCTTGATGCAATCTTCTCCCGCCATCGAGAACACTACGTGCGGGTCCGCATGCATCCCCTCTGCGACCTGACAGGTCCTCTCCCGGATCGTGAGAATGTACTGCCCGCCCTGCGCGCCGCTCAGATCGAATTGGTAGACCGCATCAAGATCTTCGGCGGCATCTGCATTGAGCTGACCTGGGAGAAGCTGAAAAAACTCTTTGATGGTAGTGGGCTTCATGGCTCGTATGAAGGCGAGGGGACCTCTCGGATCGACCCCGGGAGCCGCGGTGCCACGGCCCCCGGTCCCTTGCTAGTAGCGGAGCGTGACCGTCGCGGTACTGCGACGCGCGCCGAAAAAGTCTTTGGAGAACGCCTCGACGACGGCAGGGTCATAGCCCTTGCAGCTGAAAATGTCGAGGTAGGCACTGTTCGTATCGTTCGCAAAATGGCCGCTGATCAACGAGGTCGAGATCAGCTGCACCATGGAATAGCCGGCGACGCGGCCTGAGCCGAAATCGACGACCTGGCACTCGCCAAAACGCTTCATATCGATGAGCTCACACAGCTCGACGACATAGCGACGGATATGGTCGGCATTGCGGATCAGGTCGGGATGACAATCTTGGAGGTCGACGGCGGTACAGAGTCCCCACGCCTTCCCTTCACCCACCATCTCCTGGGGGGCAATGGAAGCAGCTACTGGGGACTCGGATGGAAAGATCGTGGACTCGGAATCAGCCGAGCTATTCATAGAGTTGTACACCTTTCTGTTAAGAGGGTGAAAAAACTTTGAGCCTGGACCATTATTTCGGACTATACCACGAAACTTTTCACATCAGGGGGAATGGGGAAACTATTTTTTCACACCGAGACGATCAGGGACCACTCGATCGGTTGACAAGGTTCTCAGCCGTCGGAGAGAATGCCGCGCATGGCCAACCTCACTCCATCACAACCGAACCCGACTTCGCCCTCAGCCGACCTCCCCGATCGCCTCTGCACCTGGTGCCAGGTGCCGATGAAGAAGCGGCTCGTCGGCGGCAAGCAGTTCGTCCACTACACCTGCCCGAAGTGCGTCTTCCAGCACACGACCCGGCTCGGCCCAAAACCACCCAGCCCCGCGCACTAGCCCAGTCTGTCTGGTTGATCTGGTCTCTCTGGTTTGTTTTGTTCATCTAGTTGGTCTTGTTTAACTAAACAAACGAGATAAACCAAACAGACCAAATGAACAAGACCGGCTACCGGCGGGAAAAGCTGGCCTGCACCTGCTCATCAAGGATATGGGCCAGTCGCTCCCTGTCCTCCGGACTGATCGAGGTGATCTTCGTGCCGAACTTAGGGGAACGCACGTGGATGACCTGCAGGCCACAAGTCAACGTTCTCCCCTGCTCGAGCTCGATCACGAGCTGGAGTGCATCGCCGCTCTTCACGAACAAACGGCTCTCAATCCGGACACCGGTCTCGCTGACATCCAGCACTTTGCACGGCGCCGAGAGAGCCCCCCGCTGCAGACGACCGCCCCGGCTTACCTCAACACGTGACCCTTTTCGCTTGAACCCCATCGGCGCTGGCCTCCTGCTTTCGACATCATAGCAAGCGGCCACACAACTCCCAAAGGAAATTGCCAAATAGCGCTTGCCCACATTATTCACGAGAGTTCGTGACGAAACCGCCGAGACGCCAGGCGAGACGGGCGCGCGGAGTCGCGAGGCGGGGCAACACCCCGCCTGGGAGTTCCGAAGGGGGTGTGCCCCCTTCGTGGGGATTCTACAAGGGGGCTG
>JBGPVY010000336.1:0-2471 GCA_041491905.1 Nitrospiraceae bacterium
ATCCCGGCGACGAGGTCATCCTCTTCGAGCCCTACTATCAGTATCACATCAGCGCGCTGCTGGCGGTTGAGGCGGTTCCGGTGACGGTGAAGATGCAGGCTCCCGATTGGACCTTTTCCGTAGCCGATATCGAGCGCATGATCACGCCCCGAACCAAGGCGATCATCGTGAATTCGCCGGGCAATCCATCCGGGAAAGTGTTCAGCCGGCAAGAACTGGAGAGTATCGCAGCGATCGCACAACAACACGATTTGTTCGTGTTCACCGACGAAATCTACGAGTACTTTCTGTATGACGGTCGGACACATGTGAGCCTTGCAACCTTGCCGGGCATGGCCAACCGTACGATCACCATCGGCGGGTACTCCAAAACATTTAGTATCACCGGCTGGCGCATCGGCTACAGTGTCGCAGCAGCGCGGTGGGCACAGGCGATCGGAGCCATGAACGACCTACTCTATGTCTGTGCCCCGACGCCGTTGCAGGCGGGGGCGGCGGTGGGCATCCAGGAACTTCAGGACTCGTTCTACCGTGACCTGGCGCGCGACTATCAACGGAAACGCGATCGGTTCTGCCAGGCCTTGGCTAAGGCAGGTCTGACGCCGTCCATTCCGCAGGGCGCCTACTATGTATTGGCCGACACGTCGCGCCTGCCTGGCACAACGGGAAAAGAGCGGGCGATGTTTCTCCTCGAGACGATCGGCTTGGCCGGTGTGCCCGGTGAAGCCTTCTTTTCCGAGGCTGACGGGAGACAGTTCATTCGATTCAGCTATGCGAAAATCGATTCCGATATTGACGACGCTTGCCGGCGGCTTGCGCGGCTTGGCTAACAGGCTGTTGAAAAAGTCCGCCAGAACGATGACGGTTGAGATTCAGGCTAAGGTCGAGATAAAGAGAGTCTGATCTTCGCTCAACCTTGATCTCGACCTCAGCCTGCTTTACTTGGTGCGCCCATTTCACTCGACCCCTTGTCTGTCCGTTCACCAAATGGTAAGTAGGAAGAAGCGATACGAGTTGAAAAGCCAACATGCTCCTACGATACGTCGGTGCCCCTCTCCTTTTCACCTGCGCAGTACTCGCAGCAGCTTGCGCCAAGCCGGCGGTGCATCGGGCTACTCCCATGGATTCCCTTCCTCCATCGATGGCGTCTCAGCCCGGTGACCGCCATGTCCTCGCCGGTGAATGGGAATATGTAGACGGCGCCGCTGTCCCGCTGGTACTCGACGAGCAGGGGAACGGTCACTATGTTTGGAAAGACGGGCGATTCGAGACACACGCGCTCATCGGTCATACCTGGCACGGCATGTGGTTTCAGAAGGAGAATGACCGAGATGGTGGATTTATGGTCGAGTTCTCGCCAGATTTTTCAGAAGGGGAGGGACGCTGGTGGTACAGCCGCATCGGAACCGACCATACACCCACGCAAAAGGGCGGAACGTTTCATCTTGGCAGGAAAGCTGCTTTTTTGAATCACAGCGATACTCCACCGGCACCTTGAGAAGCGTCTCACGCCATAGCCGATGATCGGCAGGGAGCCTCATGGAAGGACGTAAGCATACCCGTTTCGCGGTGCAACTTCCTGTGTCGTTCAGTGGAGACCAGCTTTCCCACGGGGGCACGATCTTAAATTTGTCTGGGGAAGGTTGCGCCATCACTTCGGAAACCGTCGTCGGCGTTGCAGTATATCTACAGCTGACGATGCTACTCCGCGAGCGAGAGGATCCGGTCCAGGTCGATCTGGCAGCGGTCCGGTGGTCTATTGCGACGAGGTTCGGTGTTGAGTTTATTAAGATTCGTCCTGAAGAGAGGGAGCGACTGAAGAAGTTCGTCGCGGCGCTGGAATCGACGACCTGAGCGCAGGCGACCGCAACGAGATTCGAGCAGCTATTTTATGGCGACGGCCCGGACTTGTTCATAGGTGGTCAGGCCGGCGAGCACTTTCAGAATTCCGTCCTGCAAGAGTGTAATCATCCCTTCCTTCGCGGCCAGGCTCTGCATCTCCGTCGTTTTGGCGCGGCTCTGGATCAGGTTTCGCAGTTCATCCGATCCGCTTAGGAGTTCGTGCAAGGCGACCCGACCTTTGAGGCCTGTCTGGTTGCAGGCTTCACACCCACGCCCTCGATAGAGCTGAAAGTCCTCGCGAGAGCCCACTCCGAGCGCCTCCCACGCGTGTTTACCGTACCCACGCACCAGTGTATCGTACTCTTGCGCCATTGGATGGTACGTGTCTTTACACTTGACGCAGATCCGCTTGCAGAGGCGTTGAGCGAGCACCCCTAGCATGGCATCGGCGAAGTTGAAGGAATCGCATCCCAGGTCGAGGAGGCGGACCACAGTCTCGACCGCCCCATTCGTGTGTAATGTGCTCAAGACCAGGTGGCCGGTCAGCGAGGCCTCGATGGCCACATCGGCAGTTTCCTTGTCCCGCATCTCACCGATCATGATGACATCCGGGTCGGCTCGTAAGAACG
>JBGPVY010000214.1:0-5250 GCA_041491905.1 Nitrospiraceae bacterium
CTTTTCTCCAACCCAGGCGCTCCTCGCAGCAAAAGCCGGTGCCTGGTGCGTCTCACCCTTCATCGGTCGGCTTGACGACATCAGTTCAAACGGGATGGAGCTGATCCGCCAGATCCTGACCATCTACCGCAATTACGACTATAAAACCCAGGTGCTGGTGGCCAGCGTGCGCCATCCTCAGCACGTAGTCGAGGCTGCGCTGGCTGGTGGGCATATCTGTACGATGCCCTTCTCGATTTTTCAGCAGATGGTGAAACATCCGCTGACGGATAGCGGACTCAAGAAGTTCCTGGCGGACTGGGAAGCTCAAGCCAAGACGTAAAACTTAGCAGGATGCTGAAAAAGTCCGCCAGCGGCGTTCTCGCCTCGAAAGCATCCTCAACGTAGCCCGGAGGCTACGCCTCCGGTGCTTTCATCGGCTGCGGCCTTGCTGGACGGACTTTTTGAGCATCCTGGGGTAGTGTTCTTCTGTTTTGCCACATGTGGGAGCCACCAAAGTTCTCGCGTGCCACAACAGTTTTTCAGGAGCCTGCTATTAGCTGGGTCGTCTGCGTTCCGGTTCGGTGAGTCGTTGTCGAGCAGTTGCAAAGATATGGTGAAACATCGGCCTGGTCAATAGTCCGGTGAAGGTATTTTGCTGGCTTGGATGGTATGAGCCGATCAGTGTAGTGCTCCAGGGAAGGACCTGTACTACTCCATGGGAAAATTTCGGGAGCGGTGAGGGAAGTGGCAACCCCTCATCACGACAGGCTTTCAAGTAGTGATCGAACGCAATCTTGCCCAGTGCCACAACCACTCGGATCTTCCTTAACAACCGGAGCTCCTCCCGCAGGTAGGGACGGCAGGCCTTGAATTCTTCAGGGGCCGGTTTGTTGTCAGGCGGTGCGCAACGGACGGTGGCGCCAATGTAACAATCCGATAGCTTCAGCCCGTCATCCCGATGGTGAGAGCTGGGTTGGTTGGCGAAGCCAAATCGATGTAAGGCGTCATACAACCAGTCCCCGCTGCGATCGCCTGTAAACACCCGTCCGGTTCGATTGCCGCCGTGGGCGGCCGGTGCCAGCCCGAGCACGTAGAGGCGGGCGTGGGGGTCCCCGAATCCAGGGACCGGACGTCCCCAATAGGTCCAGTCCTCAAACTGTTTCCGCTTCTCTGCGGCGATCGCCTCCCTATAGGTGACCAGCCGTGGGCAGGCGGTGCAGTGGGTGATGCGATCGTTGAGGAGGGTCAGCGCACGCATAGTCGGCGCAGTCTAGCACGAAATCTGAAAGTCGATCATGCTTGCCGGTCCCTTGTCAGGCTGATAGCATACATACTCGACTTCGGATCGTTCACCGTATGTAGGAGGCAGGATTGGTATGACGACCTGGGTTCGAAGAGCACTGGTGCTCAGTGGGTTGTGGATGGTGGTCACGCTTCCGATTGCGACAGGAGCACAGCCGCAGGCTGACCATTCCGAGGCGAAGGAGGGCACGCCTCGAGCTGGAGCCAATGGAGAACCAGAGCGAGAGGTGATCTTGATCGATCCCCTTGAGAATCCCAACGAGCCAGAAGATCGCCTCGTCATTCTTCCTGAAATCAAGCGAGAGGGAGAGCGCTACTTCCTCAGTTCGTTCAAGCTGCCTGACAAGCTGTCCTTTGCCGGCCAACCGGTCCCGCTCGATAATTGGCAGGTACGGGAACGCATCGAGTATGAGTTCTACCAATTCTTAGAAGACCAGGGCGAAAGTATCATCCTCGCCAAACGAACCGGACGCTGTTTCCCTCCCGCCGAAAAACAACTGGCCGATGCCGGCTTGCCGGACGACCTCAAGTATATGCTGCTGGTGGAGAGCAAGTGCGTGGCCGCCGCCTATTCAAGGGCGAAAGCGTCGGGGCCGTGGCAGTTCGTCCCTTCCACCGGGCGACGCTATCGTCTCAAGAGCAACGCGGTCCGCGACGATCGGCGCAATTTAGAAATGTCGACGGAAGCGGCGGTCAAGTATTTGCGCTATCTCAAGGATTTCAAAGAAAACGATTGGTTCATGGCCATGGCCTCGTACAATGCCGGTGAAGAACGAGTTCGCCGGTTATTGAAGGACCAGAACATTACCGACTATTGGAAGATGCTCGGGCCACGGGAAACGATGCGCTATGTCCCGAGAATCATCGCCGCCAAGGAAATCTACTCGCAGCCGGAGAAGTACTTGGGACTGAGCAAGAAAGATCTGTATCTGCCGATGGAAACTGAAACGGTCACCGTCAACGTGAAAGACTCCCAACGAGCCCTCACTTCAATTGCCGAGGAATTTGGGACCTACTTCTTGGAACTTAAGATGCTGAATCCTGAATTCAAGAAGGATGCGCTCCCACGCGGGACCTATCAGATAAAAGTCCCACGGCAGACTTGTCCTACCCGTTGCTTCAAGCAGGACAATACTCCCTAGCAGGATGTTGAAAAAGTCCGCCAGCGGCGTTCTCGCCTCGTTCAGACCCTCAACGTACCCCAGAGGGTACGCCTCGGCCCTTCACTCGCTGCGGCCTTGCTGGCCGAACTTTTTGAGCATCCTGCGGGGTTGTATCCTGTTGTCCCAAACATGCGGACCATTGGATTTCCGGCGGGCCAGTATCATTTGTCTGCAGCCTCCTAGTCCATTGCCAGCGTGATGCAGATTCCTGCCTCTCCTATCCGGCCACTTCTGAGGAAATTACTCGTTCGAGGACTGGCCGCGGTCGACGGCCGTACGGCGGTCGGTCGCGCCATCTCAAGAAACGGCGAGGAGCTGGTCATCGGCCGGCGCCGGTATGACCTGCGTCGCTATGAGCGTGTGGTCGTGGTCGGGGCTGGAAAGGCGACGGCCTCGATGGCCCGGGCGGTAGAACAGCGGCTGGGACCTCGGCTGCAGGGCGGCTTCGTCGTGGTAAAGTACGGCCATGTTGTGCCGACGAGACGGATCGTCGTGGCGGAAGCCGGTCACCCCGTTCCCGATCGGTCCGGTCAGCGGGCGGCGGCCAGGCTCTGTGCCATGGCGGCAGAACTCGGTCGGCGTGACCTCTTGATCGTGCTCCTGTCGGGCGGTGCTTCCAGTTTACTGCCTGCTCCTGTCGCAGGGGTTACGTTAGCCGACAAGCAGCGGACCACACAGGAACTCTTGCGATGCGGAGCAAGTATCCACGAAATCAATACCGTTCGGAAACATCTCTCGCGCATCAAAGGGGGACGTCTCGCCGAGTTGACCGAGGCCACCGTTGTGACACTGATTCTGTCCGATGTGTTGGGTGACGACCTCAGCGCCATTGCCTCAGGACCGACAGTCCCAGACCCCACGACCTATGAAGACGCTGTCGCGATTCTGAAACGCGATCGCGTCTGGCGAGCGCTCCCTCTGCGAGTGCGTCAGCATCTCGACCGTGGATGTCAGGGACTCGCGAGTGAGACTCCGAAGCCCGGCTCCCCTCTGTTTCGTCGAGTCCATCATCATATCGTCGGGAACAACGCAGCGGCTGTCACGGCTGTGATCCGCGTGACCAGAGAGGTAGGTCTGCGAACCCTCGTGCATAGGCCGGCCTTAACCGGAGAGGCCCGAGTCGAGGGACAGCGATTTGGCGCCTTGGCGAGAAATATTGTGCGAGAGGGCAAACCGCTACAGAGGCCCTGTTGTGTGGTGGCCGGTGGGGAAACCACCGTGACTGTCACTGGGAAGGGAACAGGCGGGAGGGCGCAAGAATTCGCCGCCGCCGCCGCTCTGGAGATCGCCGGTCTGGCCAAGGTGTGGGTGGTGGCGATCGGCACCGATGGCACCGACGGTCCGACTGATGCGGCTGGCGCCGTGATCGATGGAAATACCGTGGCGCGCGCGCAGCGCCTCTCGGTGGATCTCAAGGGCGCGTTGAAGCGCCACAACACCTACCCTGCATTGAAGCGCCTCCATCAGCTCATCATCACCGGTCCCACCGGCACGAACGTGAATGACCTTTATCTCCTCCTCGTGCTCTAGCAGGATGCTGAAAAAGGGGGCGGGGTGGCCGGGACGATCCCCGTGCTCGCGCAACGCGCGGCCTCAGAAGGCCCTCGTTGGACGCCCGCAGTTGGGATCATCCCGGCCACCCCTTATGAAGTGACAGCTTGCTGCGGCCTTGCTGGACGGTCTTTTTGAGCATCCTGCATGGTGTTCTTCCGTTGTCCCAGACGTGCGGACCAGTGAAGTTCTGGCGCACCCCCATAGTTTTTCCGCAGCCTGCTAGGTAGTATCCATCTCAATGGATCGCCCCCTCCTTCTTCCGTTGGGCGCCTGCACGCAACCGCCTCTTGTCGGAGGGAAAGCCGCAGGCTTGGCGCGTCTGCTCGCAGGAGGATTCCCTGTTCCCTGCGGATTTTGCGTAACGACGGAGGCCTATGATCATGCGCTTCGCGCGCCGGGATTTGCTCCAGCGGAACAGTGGCAGGCAGCCCTGCATTCCTCCGGGGCCGAACGCCAACGGATACTTTCCCACTGCCGCACTATCATTCGGAACCGCGACATCGCTGAACTGACGGCTCAGATCGTCGAACAGGTGCACCGGCTGGACCTGCCGTTGCATGGTCTGTGGGCGGTGAGGTCGTCAGCGACGAACGAGGATGGAGCTCATGCGAGCTTTGCCGGAGTCTACCGCACGCGCCTCGGCATCCCGCTGGAGGAGGTGGGCTTGGCGGTGAAGGACCTGTGGCTGTCGATCTGGGATGAGCGGGTCCTGAATTATCATGCGACGTCGGGATTGAGCGGAACACCTCCCGCCATGGCCGTCGTGATCCAACCACTGCTAGAGGCGCTAGCCGCCGGTGTGGCCTACTCCATCCATCCCCTCACAGGACGGGCGACTCAGGTGGTGATCAATGCGGTTGCGGGGCTTGCGGCAGCCCTCGTCGATGGGCGTGCAACGCCGGACCAGTATGTGGTTGAGATGGCCGAGAACAGTCAGCCCTTCCGGATTCGCGAACGGACGATCGCCGGGCAGACTCAGGCGTTGCGGGTAACCGGCCAGGGGCTTTGCGAAGTGCCGCTGTCGGTTGATGCAGTCGGGCGCGCAACGTTGTCGGACGACCAACTGTTTACCTTGGCCCGTACGGCCAAGCAGATTGAAAAGATATTCGGTCATCCAGTGGATCTCGAATGGCTCTACGACGATCGTGGCCTATGGCTGCTCCAAGCCCGCCCCATCTCGGGTATGATCCGATCCTCGCAGTTGACCAATGATGACTGCGAATGGTCGCGTGCCAACTTCAAAGAGACC
>JBGPVY010000177.1:0-6527 GCA_041491905.1 Nitrospiraceae bacterium
CTCGTTAGATCATCTTGACAGTCTCTTTCCGCGAACGCTATTCTCGCCGCAGTTGGAGTTGTGCTCAACTCTTCCTCTGTCACCACGAATGAAATCCATTTCACGACGTGCTCCGCTCCTGGTTCCGCGTTCTCTCGTGACGCAGTTAATGGCGGTCTACGACTACCCGCATCCCTCGCAACGCGGTCGCATCATTCGCGGGTACGATCGGCCTCATGCGGTGCGGACTGCGCGCATGTGCGCAGCGGTGGCCGCCGCGCTGGGTCATGGAGCCGAGCGGGTCCGCCAGTATCAGATCGCTTGTCTGCTGCATGACTTGGGCCGTGCAGGGCTTGATCGCCAACTCTTTGGGAAGATTTGGTCCTGGGCCAAGGAGCGCGGGATTCCCACAAGACCGCTTGAATGGAGAGCCATACACCCTGAGACGACCTATGGGCGCGAAACGGAGGCGTTTCTGCGATGCTATAGAAAAGATCTTGAGGCCGACGGCATTGCGATGACTTCTTGGGCCAAGGAGCAGGTCGAGATGCGGCTGGGATATTCGCGTCGGCTTGCCCGTCGGCTGCGTACGGTTCGACCTGCCATCAGGAAGATGGGGGTAACCTGGGCGCCTTGGATGCAGCAGGTGATGCTCTATTATTACTATCCGGAGAAGTTGGCGTCGGCCAAGCCCTGGGTGAGGCAGTTGGCGGAGATTCTTGTCGCCTGCGAGCAGTTTGAAGCCTACAGCAATCAGCGTCGTGGACGGGACTACTATGTGCGGAAGAAGGAAACGTTGGTCGATGCCTTTGCCTATTTGGAGAAGCTGCAGCAGGAGGGCATTTTGAGTGGCGCGGTGATGGGGGCGTTGCGCCGGTTGACGGCGCAAGGCGAGTTTGATGCAATTCTGGAGGAGGCTCGTGGCTGTGTCTTTACGCGGGGGGAGCGACGAGCGCTCCGAGCGATGGAGTCATAAGATGGCGGTCAAGACGGTGTCGTTGAGTCTCCCCATGCAGGGGAATACGCAGATCGAAAATATTACGAAGTCTGTGGTCGACGCCCTGATGGGCACCGGGCTGTCGGCCGGGATCGTGACGGTGTTCGTCAAGCACACCACCGCGTCGGTGATGATCATCGAAGATGAACCAGGTATCAGGGCCGATACCGTAAGATTTTGGGACCGAGCCGTGCCGGCCGATCCTGCCTGGCAGCACAATACGAGAAATGCCGGTGAGGACAATGGCCACAGCCATTTGCGAGGTCAGTTGCAAGGGCCATCGGTCACCATTCCCTTCCTAGACGGGGCGATGTTGCTGGGGACCTGGCAACAGATTGTCGTCGTCGATTTTGATACCAGATCCCGGACCAGGGAACTCATTTTCCAAATCATGGGTGAATGATCAGAATGAAACGGCGAGTCGGACCAGCTTGGCCTGTCGTGTCGGCGGGACTCTTGCTCATCAGCCTCTGCCCTGTCTTGTCGACGGCGGAGTGGGGCAAGCCGCTGGGCGGGACCTACGGAGGGCCTGAAGGGAAGCCGCGCGTCGTGACGCCCTTGCCAGCCGAGTTGGGCGCGGATGAGCGGGCCACGATGGCCGTGTTCGAGCGGACGACGAAATCCGTGGTCTTCATCGCCAATACGGCGATTCAACGAGACCCCTGGTCGTTCAATCTCTTTGAAGTCCCGCAAGGGTCCGGATCGGGATTCATCTGGAACAAGCAGGGTCACATCGTCACTAATTTTCATGTCGTCTACGGGGCGAATTCGGTCACCGTCACGCTGGCCGATCGGACGGAGTATAAGGCCACGCTCATCGGTGCCGACCCCGATCACGATGTGGCGGTGCTGCAGATTCGTGCGCCGGAAGAGGCGCTTTCGCCCCTCACCGTCGGGTCATCGCAGGATTTGCGCGTCGGACAGAATGTATTGGCGATCGGGAATCCGTTCGGCCTGGATCATACGCTGACGACCGGCGTGGTGAGTGCCTTGGGGCGGACGATCAAGTCCTTATCGAACCGGACGATTGAAGGGGTCATTCAGACTGATGCCGCCATCAATCCGGGAAACTCCGGTGGGCCCTTGCTCGATAGCGCTGGTCGATTGATCGGCGTGAATACGCAGATTGTAAGCCCGAGCGGGGCCTTCGCCGGAATCGGATTTGCCGTGCCGGTCGACACGGTCAATCGCATCGTCCCAGAGCTGATCAAGTACGGCAAACTCATCCGTCCAGGGCTCGGGGTCTCGCTCGTTCCCGATGCGATGGCCAAGCGGTGGGGGATCAAGGGGCTGATAATCGGTAAGGTGTCGCGTGGCTCCGGGGCGGAGAAGGCCGGGTTGAAGAGCGCGCGCGAGACCGTCGACGGCCGGGTGGAGTTGGGCGACATCATTACGGCGGTCGACGGCAAGCAAGTCGGGACCCTGGACGAACTGATGGATGTGATGGAATACCACAAAGTCAACGATCAGGTCATGGTCGAACTCTTACGGGGGACCCACCGGGAACGTATATCCGTGACCCTCCAAGCCGTCAATTGAGCGGCAATCCGTGAGGTCGCTATGGTAGGATCACCCATCTGTTCCGCATGGAGGACCACCGATGAGTGATCGCCGACCCGCTAAGCCACAGGATCCAGAACCCAACGGGAAGACGGAGGATGCCGCGAATCCGTCGATGCGCATGGAATCCGATCCGCTTGAGCTCATAGAGCAATGTCTCGCCTCATTTCCCGACAGTGACCCCCGGCAGAAGATCCTCTACAAGTTGCGCCATGCCGTGATCCTCGGGCAAGCGGCGCAGCAGCAGCGGGAGGTCGAATTCAAGAAAGTCGCTGACGTTATCGCGAAGCTCACCGCGCCGGCCAATCGGGTCGGTACCCTGCTTGAGGTGCCGGGTGAAGGTCTCGCACGGATCCTGGTGGGGGGCGCTGAGTATTATGCCGCGGTTGATCCACGGGTGCAGGCCGCCGAGTTAAAGATCGGTGCCCAGATTCTGGTCAACGAAGCCTACGCAGTAATTAAGATATTGGGCTATGATCGTAATGGGCCCGTGTTGAAAGTGGCGGAAGCGTTGGCAGATGGGCGGCTTCGTTTCGAGCAAGAGATGGGGCGGCAGGTCTTGATCCTCCAAAGGTCGAGCGATCTTGTCGGCGTGGACCTGAAGGTCGGCGATGAGGTGCGTATCGAACCCAGCCTCCACGTGGCGATCGAGAAATTGGAAGACCGGAAAGCCAAGTCCCACTTGCTCGACGAGGTTCCCACTGTCACATGGGAGCAGATCGGGGGGCAAACGGAGGCGATCGCAGCCATTCAGAAGGCGATCGAGTATCCCTTGCTCCATGCGGAGACGTTTCAGCGCTTCAAGTTCACTCAACCGAAGGGCTTCCTGCTCTATGGCCCTCCCGGCTGCGGAAAGACCTTGATTGGACAAGCGGCAGCCGCCAGTCTCTCAAAGCTGGTGGGGGAGTCAGGCCAGGGCGCGCCCGGTGTGAAGGGGGACAAGCTGCCGGTGACTCGAGGGGCCTTCCTCCACATCAAGGGGCCCGAGATTCTGAATATGTGGTTGGGGGAATCGGAGCGGATGGTCCGGGATCTCTTCGCCCAGGCCCGCGCTCATCGGAGCGAGGGGGCGTTGCCCTTTATTTTCATCGACGAGGCGGAATCGAGTCTCGGTTCGAGACGGGCGTCTCGTTCATTCAACATCTCCAGCACCTTGGTGCCGATGTTCTGCTCCGAGATGGATGGGATCGAGTCGTTGCGCGATGTGGTGATCATTTTGGCTTCGAACCGGCCGGATCTGATCGACCCGGCCGTGCTGCGGCCAGGGCGTATTGATCGCAAGATCAAAGTGAGCCGTCCGAATCGTGACTCGGCGGCAGCGATTCTGAACGTGTATCTGACAGATGACCTGCCGCTGGACCGGCAATGGATTGACCAGCACGGCGGAGATCGGAAGAAGGCCTGTGCCGACCTCATCGAGCATGCGCTCTCCGCGATCTTCTCGCGCATCGATGAGAATCGACTCCTGTCGATTCGGCTGCGAAGCGGACAGAATAAAGTCCTCTATCGAGGCGATCTGATCAGCGGTGCGATCCTGGCTTCGATCGTTCAACGGGCGAAGGAGCAGGCGATCGATCGCATGATTGCGGCCGGCGGGGCTGAGCAGGGCGGCATGACCTTGGACGATCTGATGAACTCTGTGCACGCAGAATTCCGAGAGGGCGAGATGTTGCCGCCCGATGATGCGGCGGAAGAATGGCTCAAGCTCCTCGATCACCATCCGGAACAGGTGGTGGGGGTCTCGTCGTTTCGAAGGGGGCGGCAAACGGAAGAGCGGTTAGTGAATCAGATTATATAGGGTCTTTAAGTCCTAAGGTCGTACAGTCATCAAGTCTGAAATCAGTACTTGCTGACTTGAAGACTTTTGACTTGGTGACAATTTGACGATGCGCCTTTTTGGGATTGAAACAGAGTATGGGATTACCAGGGAAGACCAGGACGCGGTCGATCCGGTCGTGGAGTCGATGGAACTGGTACGGGCCCATCTGACGGCCTCGTTCGAGCGGCGCTGGGACTATGGCGGTGAAGATCCGCACGAGGATGCGCGGGGGTTCCGAGTATCCGGTCTGCTGCAAGATAAAGAAGAGGATGAGTTCGCCAAGGTCGATGCCCATCGGCCGTTTTCGTTTCATGAGATGAAGAGCGATCTGGTTCTCCCGAACGGCGCACGCTTTTATAACGATCATACGCACCCTGAATATTCCACGCCTGAATGCCGAACGCTATTAGATCTCCTTGCCCATGACCGTGCCGGGGAGCGTATTGTCCAGCGGGCGGCGGAGCGTCGCAACCATGCGATCGGCGGGTCCCATGTGCAGCTCTACAAGAACAACACGGACTTTCACGGACATAGTTACGGCTGTCACGATAACTATCTCGTATCACGCTCAATTCCCTTCCCTTCGCTGACTGCGGGGCTGCTGCCGTTCCTTGTCAGCCGGCAGGTCATTGCTGGAGCCGGCAAAGTCGGCGTGGAAGGTCAAGAGAGCGGGTTCGTGCCGGGCCATTATCAGCTGTCTCAACGAGCCGACTTTATGGAGACGGATCTGAGCGTCGACACGATGCACAACCGGCCGATTCTGAATACGAGGGACGAACCGCACGCGGTTCGGGAAAAATATCGACGGCTCCATCTCATCATCGGCGATGCCAATATGTGTGAGTACAGCACGGCGTTGAAAGTCGGGACGACTCAGTTGACGCTAGAGTTGATCGCGCGCGACGCTGCCCCTGCTCTTGAATTGGAGCATCCCGTCACCGCGGTGAAGCAGCTGTCGCGCGATCAGAACCTGAAGGCGACGGTTCGTCAGAAGAACGGCAACACCATCACGGGCCTTGACATTCAAGAGCAGTACTACCTCGCGGCCGAGAAGCACTTGGCCGGTGTTGACCAGGAGATCGACTGGATCCTTCACGAATGGGCCGCCACGCTACGGTTCCTCACCGGCGATCGACGACAACTGGTCGGGCGGCTTGATTGGGTCACCAAGCTCTGGCTGTTGGAAACCTTTATGCAGGAAGAGCGGATTGGATGGGATGATCCCTGGCTGGCGAGTTTGGATTTGGAGTACCATAATGTGAATCCGGATCGCGGACTCTTCCTGGGGCTCGAGGCCGAGGGGAAGGCCTGGCGGATGACGTCGGAGCAGGACGTCGAATCGGCATTGGTAGTCGGCCCAGCCGATACCAGAGGGGGGATTCGAGGCCTCTGCATCAGACGGTTTCCGGATCAGATCAAATCGATGCAGTGGGAACGTATTCAGTTCAGCGGTGGGCTGCTTCCACGGACATTAGAGATGGGCGACCTCTTCGAGCCACAGGCGGTGCAAACCTGCGCACAGGTATTCGAGCGCGCAGCCTCCCCGATGGATGCGCTGAACGCATGGAACAGAGAAAAGGAGTCCCGATCATGAACTACATCTCAATGCCGGAACGCCGTGAAGGGCCCGGCAATCCGATGCCTAAGGCACCGAGTCCGGCTGATGAGGGCGGTGGGCCGAAACGGCCAGAGACCGGGTCGCCCGATAAAGATAATTTACTCAAGCGCATGCGCAAGGTCGATCCGAAACAAGCTGAGCGGTATCGGCAACGGACAGGAGAGTGAGGATGGTCACCGAGTCAGGGTTTGTGCTCGCGCAACGCGCGGCCTGTCGGGAAACGAGGCGTCTCGGCGCCGCGAGGGTGGGCGGGTGAGAACGGGGGGAAGGCCCTCGTTGGACGCGCGCAGTTAACCCTGACTTCGGCGCCCATCTGGATGTGTGGAGTTAGATGCGAATAAAGGTGAGGTAGAGATTATGGGGATGCAAGGGGATTTTCTTCAGCTGTTGAAGGAGCAGGGCTACACACTCGGCGTACCGGCGGCGGTGGGGCCTGGCCATGCACTCACGAATGCCACCACGATTCTGGCCTTCAAGTATCGCGATGGCGTGCTGGTGGCCGGAGATCGTCGCGCGACCGCCGGCAACATAGTGATGTACGATCGCACGGACAA
>JBGPVY010000277.1:0-3637 GCA_041491905.1 Nitrospiraceae bacterium
CCTTCATTGCTCTGGCCGAGTGAACCGGTGTTAGTTCACCTTCGAGCCGGTGCGCTGGGGCTGATCTGGGTCACTCGTATAGAACAAGACGAGGAGCACTACTGGCGCGGAGTCATTCGAGAACTGCCCGATGCGGCGGAAGCCTGGAAACAGTTGGTCGGGTTTTACTTCAGGCATCACCGGGCCAAAGATGCGGCGCAGGCGGCGCAACAATACTTCGCCCTTCGCCCCGATGATGCCGACTATGCCTGTTCCATTGCCGGCACGCTGTCCGTCCATGGCCTTCATCAGGAAGCTCGCGCGTTGCTCCTGCCTTTCGTGAACGACAAAGGCACCTATTGGACGTATGACGTGATGGGCGCGATCTTTCACAAGCTGGGCGACGACGTGCAGGCTGAAAAACTATTCAAGGCCGCCATTGCACTGGACCCAGAAAACGCCCAGGCCTATTTCGAGCTGGGGTATGCCTACAAGGACATGGGACGCTATGAGGACGCGACTGCCATGTTCCGCAAGGCCTTACAGTATCGTCCGGTATTCCCAGAAATGGACGAACAGATTGAACTCCTCCAGGGTAAGGTCGTCGCTCGGTCGCATGGGTAGGCACTTATGCGAGGACAACCGAAACCCAATCCAGAGTGGGTGCTGGTCGGTAGATCCCATCGCGACACCGCTGCTCAAAATCAGGAAGCGGAGTATTCACTACTTCGAAGATACCTTCTTCAAAATCAACGCCCATGTTGGTCCAGATATTTTTCAGCAGTGGATTGTGAATGAATAACGCGTCCCTAGGACAGATGTTTCCCACCAGTTGCGAAGATTGTCCACTGCAGAACCGCCGGAGCTAAGGAGAATTGATAATGATGGGAAGTAGTATCAGCGCCTATTTCAATCCAAAGGCGAAATCGTTACCAAGTATAACGGCAGTCGTGCTGCTCAGCCTCATTACTGTGAGCAGTGGATGTGCAAGCATCAGAAATACCTTCGATTCACAGGATCATAGCCTCGGGTCGGCTGGCTTTTACAAAAACAAGATCTATGTAGGGGTTCGAAGTAACCTTGACTCTCGGTTTCCACCGCTCTATTTGTCTCACCTGCTCGTCACTATTTTTGATATCCCGTTGTCTTTCGTCATGGATACTTTGTTGCTGCCCTATACTATTCCTGTCACCATTAAAAACATGTCAGACGCGAAACCTGCTGATGCGGTTTGTTTTCTCTTGGATGACATCAGCCCTCTTCTTCTCTCTTCTGAGGGGAGAAAATTGGCCAACATCTTCAATGAGAGTGAACGCTGTCAAATGGCATCTCGCTGGAGGGAGGATAAGTGGGATATGCAGCATGCGGTGATTCCTGTCAGTCAGCTCGAATCTATAGGAAAGTTTTATGATGCTGTTATGTCCTTTGTGAAGATGGAGCGGGATTCTCGTTGGAATACCGAAACCAGCATTGGGTATTTCTATAGAGGTTATAGCGCCGAAGGACCGGCAGAGAGTTTCTTGCATCTCACGTCGCGCCCTGTTGAAAGGCAAGTGCACGAGCCCTATGCCCTCTGGGCTAAACATGAAGAGAAGGCGCGCCAGATGGAATTGCTTATTCCAAATGCTGGGGGGACTGTGACTCAGGAGGCCCACCTGATGTCTGAGTATTGGCCTGGGTTAATGGCGTTTGACTTTACAGACCCGATAGGCACGAAGTTCCAAGTCATCTATAAAGCAAAGGGACCAAATCTGCGATGGGTGGATAAAGATGCTGTTCCCCCTCTGCGCGATTGAAGGTTTTGCAAGAGAGTGCAGGTGCGTCATGAGAAAGAGATCGAGCCGCTACAGATACAGAAACGCGATTTGAGTACATCCCCCGGACTCTACCTGTTTGATGTGCACCAGTTGGGAAGATCGTCCAGTAGGGGGAGCCAAATTCCAGATCGTTAGGTGTGGCGCTTTCCCTCTACCGTCTTTAGGAGGTGGCCCGGATTGTCCCCCACTGCGCGCGTCGAGCGACCACCATCCATATAAGTGGTCCCTCCAAGCTAGCTCGTTTCTCTCTCATGGAATGGCACCCGTGCTGGTCCCACTGCGGCCGTCGAACGAGCACATTCTGATCGTGCGCGTTCCGGGAGCAAGGGATCGGCACGGGTGTCATTCCACTCCTTTCATCGTGCGCGTTCTGCGAGCAAGAAGGATGGTCTGGCGGCTCCCTTCTCATCCTTCTCAGGCCGCGCGTTGCGCGAGCACAGGAGATCATCAGGCTCCATTCCTTTCACGCTTCCTCTGCTCCCACCGGCCCACGCCGCCCAACCACCTCTCTCCGTCCATCGCGACCAGCCGCGCCCACAAGGCCATCTGCCTCCATTTGCTCGATCATCCGAGCCGCCCGAGGATAGCCCACCCGCAGCCGGCGCTGAATCAGCGATGCAGAAGCTTGACCTGTAGACAGGACCAACTCTTTAGCCTGCTCGTATACTTCGCCCAGCGACTCTTCCTCTTTCGCCCCTTCCTGTTTCAACGCTATCAGCAACTCCTGATTGTAGGCGGGCCTGGCTTGATCCTTCACAAACTCGACCACGCGGCGGACGTCGTCATCCGACACAAACGACCCGTGCAGCCGCATGATACGTCCGGTCCCCGAAGCCAGATAGAGCATGTCCCCACGACCAAGGAGCGCTTCCGCGCCATTCGCATCCAGGATGGTGCGTGAATCAGTCTTCGACGACACTTGAAAGGCAATGCGGGCCGGGAAGTTCGCCTTGATCAAACCGGTCAGCACATCGACCGACGGACGCTGCGTCGCCAGTACGAGATGGATGCCTGATGCGCGAGCCATCTGCGCCAAGCGCGCAATCTTGTCTTCCACTTCCCTCGGCGCCACCATCATCAAATCCGCCAATTCATCAATCATCACAACGATATAGGGCAAGGGCTCCGGCGGAGTCGGCGGCGGCAAGAATGATCCGGGGCTGCCATCCGGAATCGCTGTCTCTCCGGCAGAGAGCCGCTCCTCTTCAGACAGAAACTGGATGGGCAACTCAGGCTGGTCCAACTTAGTCGCTGATTCCGCCTCCAGCACACCCTGCGCGCCGGCGATCTTTCGATTATAGGTATCGATGTTTCGAACCCCTGCTTCAGCAAGCAATTTGTAGCGCCGCTCCATTTCAGCCACGACCCAGCTGAGCCCCCGCGCCGCCGACTTGGGATCGGTGATGACCGGCCGTAACAGGTGAGGAATGCCGTCGTACGTTTGAAATTCGAGCATCTTGGGGTCGATCAGGAGTAGCTTGACCTCATCGGGTCGAGCCGAAAACAGCAGGCTCAGGAGCATTGTATTGAGACTGACGCTTTTCCCTGCCCCTGTGGCACCCGCTACGAGCAAGTGCGGCATTGCTTTCAGATCGGCGATCGTGGGGGCTCCGAAAATGTCCTTCCCCAAGGCCAAGGTGAGCTTCGATCTGGCGCGTGAAAACGCTTCGCTCGTCACCACGTCCTTCATCGACACCGTCTCGCGATAGAGGTTCGGCACCTCGATCCCTACCACAGACTTTCCCGGAATCGGCGCGACAATCCGGAGGCTGATCGCCTTCAGCGCCAACGCCAGATCATCGGCAAGGTTCACAATGCGCGCGACTTTGGTCCCCGGCGCC
>JBGPVY010000247.1:0-4441 GCA_041491905.1 Nitrospiraceae bacterium
CAGCATCGCGACGCTCCTCAGTTCAGAAACAATCAGCGGTTTTCACGGCCAGATCGCGGTCTGTCTGGTCCATCTGGTTTGTCTTGTTTATCTGGTTGATTTGGTTCATCTGGTTTCTCTGGTTGGTCTGGTCTATCTGGTTTGTCTGGTTCATCTGGTTTGTTTAGTTCATCGAGTTGGTCTGGTTCAACCAAACAAACGAGACAAACCAAACAACGGTCTTCTTATGCTGGCCGACTTTTTCAGCATCCTGCTAGCCCGCATTGTTCATGACGGTTCGTCGCGAAACCGCTGAGCAGCGTCGCGAGACCGGCGCGCGGAGCCCTGAGGACCCGATGCGTACTCGTGCAGTACGTTGAGGGTCCGAGGGGCGAGCCCGCTGGCCGGAGGCTCGTCGTAGCAGCGGAACAGTGTTGCAGCAGAAGCGGTCATGAATAATGCGGGCTGGACAGCCCTTACCACCGAACCAACCCTACTGCCCACGTCACGCCACCGCCAAAACTTCCCAGCAAGACGATGTCGTGGGGCAGAATCCTTCCCGAACGGACTGCGTGGTCGAGCGCGATCGGCAATGACGCCGACGACGTATTGCCGTAGCGTCCGATCACGGAATAAACCCGTTCAGGCGAGACCCCAAGCCGCTTCGTGAGCTGGTCGAGAATCCGCCCGTTGGCTTGGTGCAATACCAGCTGCGCAATATCGTGTATATCGACACCGAACTCTTTCACGATCTCGCGGATGGCCTGGTCCAATCGCTTGACCGCCAGACGAAAGACCGGCGCCCCTTGCATCCGCAACGTATGGCTCTTCGCTTCGACTGTCCCCGACGTCGTTGGCCGGCGCGATCCGCCTGCGGGAATCGTAATCAAGCCATGTTGGGCACCGTCCGCGTGGAGACGGAGCCCCAAGAGCCCTCGGCTCAGCTGGCCTGCCTCTGGCTCGCCCCGCAACACGACCGCACCTGCCCCATCGCCGAATAAGAGACCCGTATCGCCATCGGTGGGATCGACGGAACGAGACTTCACCTCCGCGGCCACCACCAAACACGTCTTGACCTGTCCGCTCCGAATCATCGCATCGGCCATCGAGAGTCCATAGAGAAAGCCCGAACAGGAAGCCGCCACGTCGAATGCCGGTATCGTGGAACAACCAAGCATCCGCTGAACATGGCAGGCGGTGGGGGGAAAGACCGTATCAGGAGAGGTTGTCGAAAGCACAATCGCCCCCAGCTCAGAAACCGGGAGTCCGGCGGCTTCAAGCGCCGGCCTCGCTGCTTCCACCGCAAGATCAGAAGACGCTTGGGATGCAGCAGCCCTGCGTCGCTCCTGAATTCCTGTCAAGCGAGAGACGACCGCCGGCTCGATGCCCAACAAAGCCCCTACCTCGCGATTCGACACCACCCGTTCAGGGAGGTACGAGCCCGTCCCAATAATCTTCGTCCGTATCATATGTCTGAATACTCTGTGGTTCGCTGCAAGATCGGCGGGATTATAGCAGGATGCTGAAAAAGTCGCTCTTCTCACCCGCCCAGCCCAAGCGGATGCTTCACCCGCCCGCCCTGAACCTGCCAAGACAGCTTCTTTGCCCAGGGACGCGCCTGTTCCCATGCGGTGTTCTCGCATCGTTCAGACCCTCAACGTACCCCAGAGGGTACGCTTCGGCCCTTCACTCGCTGCGGCCTTGCTGGACGGCCTTTTTGAGCATCCTGCGTGTGTTGTTTCATGTTCCAGACTTGCGGGCCATTGAAGTGCTGGTATGCCGAACTGATTTTCCCCGCAGCCTGATAGGTCTCGGTGCCACAGGGGTCAACTTACGGAGTCGGAACCTTGCATTCAGCCGGGGCTCCTGCTACATTTTCAGGCAGTGATGGTACGCTCTTTCCCCATCTTGATTGCTGCGCCACGACTTACAGTGGCCCTCAGCCTCTGTGTCGCGGTATTCTGTGTCATCACCGCCTGCTCCAGCACACCCAAGAATCAGGATACCGCGAAGAAGGCCCTCAGCGGCACTGACGAGCAGATTTTCTTGGGCGATTCGATCAAAAAGAACTATGACCCCAACGTCATCATGAAGCGAGGAGAGGCGTTCTTCGAGAAAGAGGAGTATACGGAAGCCATCGTCGAGTATAACCATTTCCTCGATCTCCATCGCACCCACATCCTCGCCTCCTACGCGGAGTTCCGAATCGGAGAAAGCCAGATGAAACTGACCAAGGGAATCCAGCGTGATCCGGGCCCCACTCAGAAAGCCATCGAAGCCTTTGAACGGCTGCGGAAAGATTTTCCGGGAAGCCGGTATGACGGCCCAGCGCTCCAGAAGATCCAGGAATGTCACGACCTCCTGGCGCAGATGCATCTCTTCGTGGGCCAATTCTATTATCGGCGGGGTTCATATCTGGCCGCCGCACATCGCTTCGAGCAAATCATGAAGCTGTACCCCGACAAGTCGGTCGCGCCCGATGCCCTGTATTTTCTGGCACTCAGCTACCACGACCTGGGTGCGGACGATTGGGCCAGCGAACAGCTGGCGCTGCTGACAGCAAAATACCCGGACAGTGCGCATTCCAGCGAGGGAAGGAGCCTGCTCGCGAAGATCGAAAGAGAGAAACCCCCAACGTTACTGGCCCAAAAGGCCGAACCCACGCCCTCGTCTACTTCGCCGACTGCGCTCCCATCGGGAAATCAACCGAGTCTTGCCGCTAGATTGATCCCCTCTGTCCCGGCTGGATCGTTCCGCCTCCCTTCCGCCACGGCAGTGAGCCAGTCTTTTGTAAGTTGCCGCCTCGGCTCCTGGTGCTGACACAAGCCCGCATCGAAGCTATCAGCATTCAGCTGTCAGCAGACTTCCAAATCTCTTGATTGTCTTGATTGTAATTCGTTAGCTGAAAGCTAATCGCTGAAGGCGGTCCTGAACTCAACGGAGCGAAACAGCTTCGAGGAGCAGGTCCTTGAAGGAGGATTTGACCACACTCTTCGCGCGGGCGAAGAATGTTTGGTAGGTCTCACGCCCACGGAGTACGTCGTAGTAGAGCATGACGATGTGTTGATAGCGGGGCAGGAGGCGATGGCAGAGACGCGGATACGAATAGACGATACTCGCCATGCGGGCCGCCACTCGAAATTCCTCATAGATCTCCCGCCGGACGGCCTCTTCGTATTCGGCCAGTGACCGTCGTCGATCATTGACTTGGTCCAGAATCGATTCCGCAGCCAACTGCCCGGACCTCACCGCGTAATAGATGCCTTCGCCGAACAGGGGGTCGACCAGGTGCCCGGCGTCTCCCACCAGCAAGGCGTGGCCACTCACCAATCCGACCGACTCCCGATTGTCCTTGGCCACGTTGTGCTCACTGAAGAGCGGAAGTGGATGGCCGACCGGCTGCGGTACCTTCCAAGGAGCCAATCCTTTCTCATCCCGCACGAACTGATCAAAAATCTTCTTCGGGCTCGCTAGACCTCCGCGAAGATCCCCCACGCCGATCGAGAGCCGTTCCTGCTTCGGGAAAATCCAGGCGTAGCCTTTGGGCGTCGCGCCGATATCGATCAGCGCGCGGCCGGAGCCGGGATAATGGGGTGCAGGCCCGATGGCGATTTCGCTCTCCAGGGTCGGCATCCGACGGCTCCGGCGTCCCGGGAACAACTGCTGCGCCGCCAGGCTGTTCGCCCCATCCGCGCCGATCAGAGCCTTAGCCAGGTACCGGCCCCGGTCCGTCGTCACTTCGATGCCGTCGGGGATTTGCCGATAGGACGTCGCCGGCTCGCCTTCGTGGACCTCGGTGCCCACGCGCTTCGCTTTCTCCACGAGGAAATGGTCAAACCGATCGCGCATGACCATGTAGGCAATCGGACTGGAGGAATCGATGAGAAAGGGATCCCCACCGCAGTAGGAAAACTGTATGCCGTAGACTGTATGCTCGACGACCGTCTTGTAATCGTCTTCCAAAATGCGGTCGATGCGGGCGGACAACCCGCCGCCGCAGACTTTGTACCGTGGATGCGTGGCCTTGTCGAGCCCGAGCACAGACAGGCCGGCTCGACTCAACTGGTAGGCGGCGGTGGCGCCGGCCGGCCCCATGCCTACCACAAGCGTGTCATACACTTTCACGTCTGGAAGTATGAGCATGGCGCCGGCTTCGCTTGTCAGTTCTGAAGTTATGAGTGCTGAGTTCTGAGTTGTAAGTTAGACCACAGAGGTGGAGCGAAACGTTTCTAACTCAGGACTCAAAACTGAGAACTCAGAACTTGGGCAGTACCGCCCTGCGTCACTGCCCAAGGTACCAGCCAATCCCATACCGCTCCAGAAAGCCGGTAATCATCGTGATGGTATTGGCGTAAATCATGACGCCCACGACGACCAGCACCACCCCGCTCACCGTGGAGACGCCCCACAAATACAGACGCGCCTGTTTGAAATAGGTGAGGAAGCGATCCACCCCCAGGGC
>JBGPVY010000284.1:0-3460 GCA_041491905.1 Nitrospiraceae bacterium
ACGGCAGGGTCGAACGCGACGCACCCCGAGAATGCTGCGCCAACGATCCACCCTACAAACGAAATCAGGTGCAAGCGGATTGTAAAGGACCTCATAAACGGCTCCAAGAGAGGTAATGGCTGAAAGAAGCATTCGCACGGAAACCGATCATCAAATGATTAAAGCCCCCCGCGATCGGAAATTGCGAAGTAAGCTCGGCGTAAACAATCGCCACTAACAATTGCATCACCAGACAGATGGCCAGCGCGGCAAACCAGCCATCCCCTGTCACCGCCGTCTGTACGCCAATGATGGCGTAGAGCCCCACCACCGGCGAAACGACCGCGAAGCCAATGGTCAGGTTATTCCAGACACTCAGGCTGCGGCGAAGTGTATCGGAAGTAGTCGGCCTGTCTTGTTCATTTGGTCTGTTCATTCGGTTTATTCGGTCTGTCTCGTGTGTTTGGTTGAACGAAACAAACCAGAGAAACCAGATAGACCAGAGAAACCAGATAGACCAAACAGACCGGGCTAGACCAAGAGCGGGTTACAGTATCGGTTTGTCGGTTTCCCTCTGGTCAAACGGTAGCCGAGATTTGACTTCTTCCGATGGGGTAGTGTCGATCTTCAGCGCTCGCGTAATCCATGGAATAGCCGTCCCCTGCATGACGACGGACGTGAGTGCAATAAAGAACACCATGTGGAAAATCGTATCGGCCTGCTTGATCCCGGCCACTAAGGGAAACGTGGCCAGAATAATCGGTACGGCCCCACGGAGTCCCGCCCAGGCCACAAGAGTCTGTTCTCGAAACGGCATCGGCGAAAAAGCCAGCGCCGTGTGGACACTCGCAGGGCGGGCGACGAAGATCAGGAAGAGGGAAATCAGGAGGCCCGCCCAGGCGATTGGCACGAGCCTTGCCGGAAATACTTGTAACCCCAGCATCAAAAACATGGTGACCTGCATCAGCCAGGCCAGCCCATCGTGAAAACGCAAGACACTCTGCTGGTGAACAAACGGCTTTCGCTGCATGATGAGCCCCGCCAGATACACGGCAAGAAAGCCGCTCCCGTTCAGGAACGTGGTCAGGCCGTAGGTCAGCAGTGCCAGCGCCAACGACAGTACCGGATAAATGCCTTCCAATTCCAGGTTGAGCGCATTGAACGATCGTCTCATGATTTCGCCCATCGCGACGCCAAGCACCGTCCCTACGGCCATTTGCATCACAAAGAATAAGACCAGCTCTCCGAAGGAGGTCGCGGGTTCCGTCAACAGTCGAATCAGCGCGATCGTCAGCACGACCGCCATCGGATCGTTGCTGCCGGATTCAAATTCGAGCAATTGGACCAATCGCGGGGGGATCTTGGCGTTCCGTGCCCGCAGCACCATGAAGACGGCCGCGGCATCGGTGGTCGACACAATCGCGCCGAGCAGGAGGCCCTCCAGGAACGAGAACCCCTGGACCCAAGAGACAAACACCCCGACCAGCAGCGCAGTGAGTAAAACCCCGATCGTCGAGAGAGACAGCCCCTGCCACAGGATGGGACGCACCTCCGCCCACTCCGTGTCCAAGCCACCCGCAAACAGAATCAAGACGAGCGCAATGACACCCAGCGACTGCACCAGAGAGGGATTGTCGAAATAGATGCCGCCGATACCGTCGGACCCCGCCAACATGCCGATGACGAGGAACAAGACCAGTGAGGGGATGCCAAATCGATTCGACAGCTTGATCGTCAAAATGCTCAGAATGACGAGGCTGGAGAAAACGATGAAGATCATCTCAATGGAAGCCGGCATCTTGCTTTTCTTTCTACATTGTTCAACGCCAACCGATGCGGCTCTATAGCACGGACGATCGGATCACGCTAGCCTGCGTTATTCGCGCGGGACTCGCGAGACTTGCGAGAAAAGCGGGACGGGCAAGATGGGCGAGGGTTCAAGGTCAGAAATTCGAGGTTTTCGGAACTTCGAATCCAGAACTTCGCACTTCGTGTCCCGCCAATCTCGCTCGTCATTCTCTTAAGGGATGGGAGCTGATTGATCTTCCACTGCGCGCGTCCAACGAGGGCCTTCCGAGGCCGCGCGTTGCGCGAGCACAGAAGATCATCAGACTCCATCCCCTCCTCTCCTTCGTGGTTTGACTTCGCCTTCCCTCCCCTCCTAGAATCCCGCCATGGCTTCGTCCTTCGTTCATCTCCACCTCCATACTCAATTCAGTCTGCTCGATGGTGCGAACCAAATCGAGCCGCTCATCCAGCAGATCAAATCATTTAATCAGCCGGCCGTGGCCATGACCGACCATGGGAACATGTTCGGAGCCATTGAGTTCTACCGCAAAGCCAAAGACGCAGGCATCAAACCCATTATCGGCTGCGAAGCCTACATGGCCCCTGGCAGTCGCTTCGCTGCCAAAGACAGCGGGCTCGCCCACAACGACTATTATCATCTAATCCTTCTGGCTCGAAATCTGACCGGCTATCAGAACCTGATCAAGCTAGTCAGTAAAGCATATCTTGAGGGATTCTATTATAAGCCACGAATGGATAAGGACATTTTAAAAGAGAACCATGAGGGGCTGATTGCCCTGTCCGGCTGCTTGAGCGGCGAGATCCCGTACCTCATTGGCCAGAAGGACATGGATGGCGCCATGGCTGTGGCTGGGGAGTTTCAGGAAATCTTCGGGAAGGAACACTTCTACCTTGAGGTGCAGGCGAACGGATTGGACCATCAGCGAGTTGCGAATAACGGCCTGCTCGAGATCGCCAACAAAATGGACATCCCTTTGGCCGGCACCAACGATTGCCACTACCTCAAGAAAGAAGATTTCCGCCCACATGAGCTGATGCTCTGCCTGCAAACCGGCAAGACGATCAGCGACCCGAATCGCATGAAGTTCGATACGGATCAGCTGTATGTGAAATCGACAGAAGAAGTTTCGGCCGCCTTTATTGAGTTCCCCGATGCCGTCACCAATACCTGCCGGATTGCGGACAACTGCGACCTCCAACTGGTGCTGAACAAGACGCATCTCCCGCAATACAAAGTTCCCGAAGGTTTCACGCGGGAAACCTATCTGGAGCGCCTGGCGCTGGAAGGATTGGCGGCCAGACTACAAGAAAGATCCAGCCAGATCTTGCCGGCCACCTATGAGCTTCGCCTGCGTGAAGAGCTGACGATCATCTGTTCGATGGGGTTTGCCGGCTATTTCCTCATCGTGTGGGACATCATCAAGTTTGCCCGCTCGCGCCACATTCCGGTCGGACCGGGGCGAGGCTCCGCCGCCGGGAGTCTCGTCGCCTATGCGCTGCGTATCACGGACCTCGACCCCCTCGTCTACACGCTCTTGTTCGAACGGTTCCTGAATCCCGAGCGCGTGTCCCTTCCCGATATCGACATGGACTTCTGCATGGAACGCCGGGGCGAGGTCATCAACTATGTGGTCGACAAGTACGGCAAGGACCACGTCGCCCAGATCATTAC
>JBGPVY010000202.1:0-5837 GCA_041491905.1 Nitrospiraceae bacterium
ATCTGCCCTCCATTTGCGGCGGTTGCCGGTGGTTGCCACTTGGGTATTGCCGCGAAGGAATCAATCGGCTGCATAATCCCATTCAGGACACCACCGTTGGACTGGTTTCGCCGCAGTCGCTTCGTCAGGGGTAACCAAGCACTTCGGCAGCAACCTTTGCGGCAACATCCGTGGTGCGCGCAGCGTTCAGAGACGTGCGGATCTGCCAGGGATACGGCGACATTCTTCATTTCTGATCGGCTCGTCCGCGCGCGGGGGACCGTACCTTCATCGATGCTAGGATCAGTTGGAGCCGGCTAGAAGGACAGGGGACCATCTGTAAGAAAGACCGTTGGAAGTCGCAACTCTGTACTTGAAAGTGGACTTTACCTGTTGCATTCCGCTTGGTTAGGCGCCTAGGCTATACCACGTCAACTTTCATCCCATCATTGCGCAAGAGGTCAGTCCCCGTGATGATGATTCCATCACACATTGTTTTCGCGCGAAGCATTTCCTGTCGGATAATACCCGCTATTCGGGCGGGTAGAGGAGGGTATGATGGCTGATCTGATTCGAACTGCGCAGTATTTCAAGGTGCAGATTGCGGATAAACCCGGGACATTAGCCGGTGCGCTTGCTCCACTGCGTGAGGCCGGAGTGAATCTGCTGGCCGTGCATGCGTTTCCTCGGAGTCGCCGCACACAGGTGGATGTGGTGCCGGAAGATCCTATCGCGTTCAAGAATATAGCGAAGGCGCATAAGTTGAAAATGCAGGGACCGAAAATGTGCTTGCTGGTGGACGGCGATGATCGCCCGGGAGCGCTGGCCGATCTGACTAATCGACTTGGTCTAGCCAGAATCAACATGATCGCGGTGACCGGCCTCTGTGCCGGCCAGGGACGATTCGGCGCCATTCTATGGGTCAAGCCGCGGGATGTGAAAAAAGCAGCCAAAGTCTTCGGCATCGGACTGAGTTAGCTACGCATGTCCACTACTCCGGCCAGCGAGGCCTGTCCCCATGGAAGCGAAATGGTTTCAGGGATCCTTTCGCGTCGCTCGTCTGCGCGCCGCGTCTTGGAATACCAGTATTTCGCCCGCCCTCTGTTGACATGATCCTTTCTCCAAAGTAGCCTGCCTTAGATCCGGCGCACGTGCATCTGGCGTGAATTCGTTTGGCAATCATCAACTCACGTATCAGAAAGGGTTTGGCCCATGTCTGAGCACAAAATCACACTGGAATGGAAGAGAGACACAGAGGGCTTTTCCTACGACACGTATAGTCGAGACCATATGTTGGTCTTTGAAGGTGGGGCTCGGGTTCCTGCCTCAGCCGCACCTGCCTATCGTGGGAATCCCGTTCATGTGAATCCTGAGGAAGCCCTCGTCGCGGCTTTGTCGAGCTGTCATATGCTGACCTTCTTGGCAGTGGCGGCCAAGAAACAGTTCGTCGTTGATCGGTACAGCGATCACGCTGTTGGATTTTTGGAAAAGAACCAGAAGGGAAAGCTCGCCATCACACGTGTCATCTTGCGTCCTCGAATTGTATTCGGTGGGCCGACTCCTCCGACCCCGGAGCAAATTACCGCTCTTCATGAGCGCGCCCATAGCGACTGTTTCATTGCCAACTCGGTGACCACGGACGTCACGGTCGAAGCAGGGTAACAAGGACTAGTTGCCTTCTCACCACCAGCCGGAAGAAAATGGGATCAAAATCCTCACTCGCCTCGTCCGTGCGCAGAGATGTCAATTGTGTCAAATTTCTCCCTCGACCCCTTTCCCGCCTCTGAGGAAGACATATTCGGAGGCAACGGATGAAACCACGAGAGAATGAACAAGCAGGACCTGTCACAGACTTTCTTATAGAGGACCACCGGCGGCTTGAAAAGCTGCTTCAATCGGCTGTGACTCATGTCGACCAGGTTGATCAGGGAGCGTATGCTCAATTTCGATCCGGGCTTCTCCGCCACATCGGCATGGAAGAAAAGATTCTCCTGCCCGCCGCCCAGCGACTTCGAGACGGGGAGCCGCTTCTCATCGCTTCCAGGCTCCGCCTCGATCATGGAGCCCTTGCCACCTTACTCATACCGACTCCCACGGCTGCCGTCATTGCGACGATCCGTAGCATTCTCGAGGAGCACAATATATTGGAGGAAGGTCCGGGGGGCTTGTATGAAATCTGCGACAAGCTGGCCGGCTCAGAAGCTGCGCAGCTTCTGGCCAAACTCCAGGCTGCACCGGAGGTGACGGTACTCCCGCACTCCGACACTCCTACAGTGATGAACACCGTACACCAGGCACTGGAGAGAGCCGGTTATGCCTTCCGCGGAAATGAAACTTGAGAGATTGCACGGTCGGTCTTCGAGTTTTGTAATCCAACAACGCGAAGCTCGTTCGCGCGCGGCATTGTTCTAGTTCTTGAGCAGTCTCCATGGCCTACATTCGATATTCGAAAGACTGTGAGTGGCACGTCTTCGAGGCGGGCAAGACGGGCGAGTCCGAGAATCGTCTTGCCGTATGGCACAAAGATCACGAGACTGAAGGTGCATCGTATACCGTGACCATGATTCAGAAGATGCTGGAGTTGGGAAATTACTCCTGCATCCCCGGGTACCAACCGAACCATAACCGCATACTCCGTAAAGCGTTCGTAGCCTGGCTGGGCGAACAGTCAAGCGCAGAGATATAGCGCCGGCTCTGTCTCATCAACTCAGCGACGCACCCGGCAGTTCGGTTCAACGGGTGACCAAAGAGCGATGCAACGGAGAATGTGTAAACAGGGAATCCTGGCTCTACGAAGCGGCAGTCATATCCGGTGTGAGCAGATTCACTATGTCGGGTTGAGGAGATGCCTTGCATGAATGCGGCAGAGCTGCTTGTTCGTTGTCTGGAAAATGAAGGCGTCCAACTGGTATTTGGTCTGCCGGGCGAGGAAACCCTGGAACTGATGGATGCTCTGCTGGATTCCCGCATTCGATTTATCGAGACGCGGCACGAACAGGGAGCGGCGTTCATGGCCGATGTTTATGGACGACTCAGCGGGAAGGCTGGAGTCTGCCTGTCCACGCTCGGCCCCGGCGCCACCAATCTCTTGACCGGCGTCGTGGATGCGTATCTGGATCGTGCCCCATTGGTCGCCATCACCGGGCAAGTCTCGATGAATCGCCGACACAAGGAATCGCACCAGTACATCGACGTCATTTCGATGTTCAAGCCCGTGACCAAGTGGAATACCTCGATCCCGAAGGCGGAGGTCGTTCCCGAGGCAATCCGGAAAGCGTTCAAGATCGCCCAGACGGAGAAACCGGGCGCGACCCATGTTGAACTGCCGGAAGATGTCGCGGAGGAACAGATCGGCAATGAACGCAAGTTGGAGCCGCTCTTCGTTCAGGCGCCGGTGACGCCTGAGCCGTCGCAGGGTCAAGTGGCGCGGGCAATCCAGGCGATCGCCGGGGCGCAGCATCCTGTGATTCTGGCCGGGAACGGCGTGATTCGCGGTCATGCGCATGAAGCGGTCAGAACTTTTGCGCGGCAGTTGGAGATTCCCGTCCTGCATACGTTCATGGCCAAGGGGGTCCTTCCGGATAGCGATCCGCTGTCCCTCTATACGATCGGCCTGCAGGCTCGCGATTATGCGGCGGTTGTCATGGAACAGGCCGACGCCGTCGTCGCGATCGGTTATGATTTCGTGGAATACGCACCCTGCTTCTGGAATCCACGCCGCGACAAGCGCATCGTGCACGTCGATGCGTCGCCGGCAGAAGTCGACGAGCACTATATTGTCGAGGTGGGTGTCTTGGGAGATATCCGGCACTCGTTGGAAGACATTGCCGAGGGACTCGCGCCGTTCAATTCGGCCTGGGCCCGACGGGCCCGCAAGACTGTCATCGAGGGGTTCGAAGCCGAACTGGCCGGCGCGTCTTCCTGGCCTCTGCGGCCGCAGTACGTCATCCGGGACCTGCGTGCGGTGCTCAATCCTGACGATCTTGTGCTCTGTGACGTCGGCGCCCATAAGCTCTGGATGGCCCGTATGTTTCCGTGCGAAGTGCCCAACTCCTGCATTATTTCGAATGGCTTCGCCGCAATGGGGATCGCCGTGCCCGGTGCGATCGCCGCGAAGTTGCTGTACCCTGAACGACGCGTGATTGCGGTCACCGGAGACGGCGGCTTTCTCATGAACTCCCAGGAGCTTGAGACGGCGGTTCGTTTGGGATTGCCGCTGGTCATCCTGGTCTGGCGGGACGATGGGTATGGAGTGATCCGCTGGAAACAACAGGTGCGTTTCGGCCGGACCTCTTCAGTGGATTTCGGCAATCCCGATCTCGTGCGCTATGCGAGCAGTTTCGGAGCCGTTGGCTATCGGGTGACGGAGCCGTCGGAACTCCGGCCTATTCTCGTCGACGCGCTGAACAGCAAGGTGCCGGCGGTCATCGATTGCCCGGTTGATTACGGCGAGAATCTCCGACTGACGGACCGCCTGAAATCTCTTCCACACTAAACGTCACTCGCGGATGAACCAGCGTCGGGAGCCATTTCGCGGATCTCGGCGACATGCGCGGCCTCTGAAGGTCGCACTCAGTCAGTCCCTTCTTACTGCAGTTGACTCCGTTTCCCTCACCCAGTAGCCTGTCTCCCATTCACTCTCACCAGCGTGCCTCTAGAAAGGATGAGGGATGGAGAGCCTCTATCAGCTTGAGACGATCATCCTACTGCTGGCGGCGGTGTTGGCGCTGACGACGATCGCGCAAAAGATTCTCATTCCCTATCCCATTCTGCTCGTCATCGGTGGGTTGATCCTGGGGATGTTGCCGGGTCTCCCTTCGGTCACGCTAAGTCCCAATCTGGTATTCCTGGTATTCCTCCCTCCCATTCTCTGGGCAGCCGCGTATTTCACCTCGCTGCGCGAGTTCCGCCAGAACCTCAGGCCGATTTCGATGTTGGCGGTCGGGCTCGTGCTGGCGACGACGGCGGCCGTGGCGGTGGCGGCGCGCGCAGTGCTGCCCGGCATGGGGTGGGCGGAGGCGATCGCGTTAGGCGCGATTGTGTCCCCGCCGGACGCGGTGTCGGCCACGGCTATCGGCAAGCGGCTGCGCATTCCGCGCCGCATCGTCACGATTCTCGAAGGGGAAAGTCTCGTCAACGATGCGACGGCGCTCGTCCTCTATCGCGTTGCCGTCGGCGCGGTGGTCAGTGGCATGTTTACGGTAGACGGGGCGATCCTCGAGTTCGTCTATGCTGCTGTGGTCGGGGTCGCCATTGGCATTGGGGTGGCAATGCTCACGCGGTGGGCGCTCTGCGCCACAGACGATGGGTTGATTCACATAGGCATCACGTTGTTGGCGCCGTATATCGCCTGGGTGCTTGGCGAGTCGGTGCATGCGTCGGCGGTGCTGGCCTGTGTCGCGGGAGGACTCTATCTCCGACGGTATTTCAGCGACGCTGTGGCTCCAGCCACGCGCATTCAGGCGCGCGCGGTGTGGGATTTGCTCATCTTTATCCTGAACGGTGTGATCTTCATCCTGATCGGTCTTCAGCTCGGGCCGCTGCGAGCGGCGGTGCCGGCTGGGAGATTTGGACCGGTATTGCTTGCAGGAGCCGTGATAAGTCTCACCGCCATTGTCGTGCGGCTGCTGTGGGTCCCGCTGGCGGCCGTACTGCCGCGGTGGGTGAGCGCGGCCTTGCGGGCACGCGATCCCATGCCCCCGTGGTCCCATATCTTTCTCGCTTCATGGACCGGTATGCGAGGGATCGTGACACTCGCCGCGGCGTTGGCCTTGCCGGTCACAATGATTTCCGGTGCGCCATTCCCGTTTCGGGCCGAAATCATTTTGATCAGCTTCGTGGTGATTCTAGCCACTCTG
>JBGPVY010000211.1:0-5378 GCA_041491905.1 Nitrospiraceae bacterium
CCTGATCGGTTTTGCCCTGCGCCAACGGATTCTGGTCGCAGTTGTTTCGGGCCTGCTCGTACTCGGAGGCCTCTATGCGCTTCGGATCCTGCCCATCGACGCCTTCCCTGATGTCACCAATGTGCAGGTCCAGATTCTGACCGAGGTGCCGGGCCTCTCCCCTGTCGAAGTCGAGAAGCTCGTCACGTTTCCGATCGAACTCGTGCTGACGGGGTTGCCGGGGCTCCAGGAAATTCGCTCTCTCTCGAAGTTCGGGCTGTCACAAATCACTGTCGTCTTCCACGACGACATGGATATCTATTTTGCGCGGCAACTCGTGCTGGAGCGAATGATTTCCTCGAAGAAAGGACTTCCTGATGGCGTGCAACCTGAGATGGCGCCGGTTTCTACCGGCCTGGGCGAGGTGTACCAGTACTACCTCGCCCGCCCCGGCGAGGGTTCCGCCAATGCGGATCTCGCTTTGCGCACTGAACGGCTGACCGAAGAACGCACCCTGCAGGATTGGGTTATTCGCCCGTTGCTGAAAGGGTTGCCCGGTGTGATCGATGTCAACTCGCTGGGCGGCTATGTGAAGCAATATAACGTGATCGTCGATCCCGTCAAGCTGCGGAAGTACGAATTGACCATTCCTCAAGTCTACGAGGCGATCGGAATGAATAATGCGAATGCCGGGGGCGGGATTCTCGACCGTTCCACCGATCGATACATTGTCCGCGGTGTCGGGATGATCAAGACGATCGAGGACCTGCAAAACATTGTCGTCAAGGAACAACTTGGGACGCCGGTGTTCGTCCGGGATGTGGCCGACGTCGCCATCGGTCATGCGGTACGCCATGGCGCGGCCGTGCTGAACGGGGAGCGCGAGGTCGTGTCGGGAGTCGTCATGATGCTGCGGGGGGCCAATGCGCTCGAGGTGGTGAAGCACGTCAAGAAACGGGTGGCGGACCTCCACCAAGATCGCATCTTGCCGGAGGGAATTCGCATCGTGCCCTTCTACGACCGCAGCGAGTTGGTCGAAGCGGCGCTCAAAACAGTCGGCAAGTCGCTGGTGGAGGGGATCGTCTTCGTCGTGATCGTGTTGTTCTTGTTCTTAGGGAACGTGCGTAGCGCGTTAATCGTCGTGGCCACGCTGGTCGTGGCGCCTCTCGGAACGTTCATTGTCATGAACCAGGTCGGATTATCGGCCAACCTCATGTCACTGGGCGGTTTGGCGATTGCGATTGGCATGCTGGTCGATGGTTCTGTGGTGATGGTGGAAAACATCTACCGGCATCTGTCGGATCGCCGTCACCAGGGCATGCCTCGACAGGCCATCATCCTCGATTCCGCTCGGGAGGTCAGCCGGCCGGTTGTCTTCGGGATCGTCATCATCGTCATCGTGTTTCTCCCGTTGATTACGTTGGAGGGGATGGAAGGAAAGCTCTTTGCGCCGATGGCCTATACGATCATGATCGCGCTGCTGGTGTCGCTGGCGTTATCCCTCACGCTGTCCCCCCTCCTCTGTCTGTGGGCTCTGCGTGCCGGCAGCGAAGAGGATACGTTCCCGGTTCGATGGGCCAAGCGTTCCTACCTTCCGAGGTTGGAATGGGCCTTGAATCACCCTAGATCCGTCATGCTTGGTGCAACCGGATTGCTGCTCGGCAGCCTGCTCCTTGTGCCGTTCCTAGGAGGAGAATTCATCCCGACGCTCGATGAAGGCGCCCTGACACCACAAGTATTTCGCCTTCCGGATATCTCGCTCGACAATTCCATCCGCGTCGAAATGGAGACCCAGCAGGCCTTGCACGAGTTTCCGGAAGTCCTGTCGAACGTGAGCAAGATCGGACGATCGGAGATCGCTCTCGATCCGATGGAGTTGAACGAGAGCGATCAGATCGTTGCATTGAAACCGCGCGACCAGTGGACCTCGGCCCACGATAAGGAGGCGTTGGTTGAGATGATGCGTCGGCGGTTGGCGCAGATCCCGGGAATAGACGTGCTGATGAGTCAACCGATTCAAGAGCGGGTCGATGAGCTGATCTCCGGCGTCAAGACTGAGATTGCGATCAAGCTGTTCGGCGACGATTTGGAGACATTGACGGAAAAAGCCAGAGAGATCGCCGCGATCATGGCGACCGTCGAGGGAGTCCGCGATATTAAAGTCGAGCAGCAGGCCGGGCAATCGTATCTGACCGTGGACATCGATCGCCGGAAGATTGCTCGTTTCGGCATTAACGTTTCGGACATCCAACAAGTCATCGAAACGGCGATCGGGGGAAAACCGGCCACCCGCATATTGGAAGGCGAGCGCAGGTTTTCGGTGGCGGTCCGCTTTCCGGAGCAGACCCGAAACAGCCCTGAAGCCATCGGGAATGTGTTGATCGAATCGCCATCAGGTTCGTTGATTCCCTTGAGCGAGCTGGGCACCGTTACCGTGCGAGAGGGGCCAGCTCAAATCAGCCGGGAAGGGGGGCGCCGCCGGATTTACGTCGGTCTCAACGTGGTCGGCCGCGATATTCAGAGCGTCGTGGAGGAGGGACAGCGAAAGCTAGCGGCACAGCTGCGCCTCCCGACGGAGTACTCCATTAAATGGGGTGGTGCTTTCGAAAACATGCAGCGTGCGATGGCCAGACTGCGAGTGATCGTGCCGATCACAATTGGGTTGATCTTTTTTCTCTTGTTCTCTTCCTTTAACTCGCTCCGGCACGCTGGGTTGATTATCGCCAACTTGCCGTTTGCCTTACTCGGAGGAATCGTCGCCCTGTGGGTCACAGGGCAGTACCTGAGCGTCCCCGCATCGGTGGGGTTCATCGCCCTGTTCGGTGTAGCGGCGCTCAACGGAATCGTGCTCGTCTCCTACATGAACAAGCTTCGCTATGAAAACCTGCCTCTGCGTGAAGCCATCGTGACAGCCTGCAACCTCCGGTTGCGCCCCGTGCTGATGACCGCGCTCGTGACGCTGCTCGGACTTCTGCCGCTGGCCTTTGCGAGCGGGATCGGCTCAGAAGTGCAACGACCCCTGGCGACGGTCGTGATCGGCGGACTCGTCAGCTCGACGTTGCTGACGCTTATTGTCCTGCCGGTGCTCTACCGGTGGAGCGAAGAGCGAGCCGCTGTTCCGCGTCCTTCAGCGAGCGTCACACACAGTAATTAATCAACGGGGGCGGAACGTCGTGAATATTCCTGTCGTCGCGCGTATGAAACGCGATATGGAAACGCATGGTCGGACGGTCGCCGAGAGGTGAAGCCGATAGCGCTGCTAGCAGGCTGCTGAAAAACCATCTCGGCACAGCGGAACTTCGATGGCCTGCACGTCTGGGACAAGCCCGGTCTGTCTGGTGATCTGGTTTGTTTTGTTGATCTGGTTCATCTGGTTTATCCGGTTAGCCTGGTTCAACCAAATAAACAAGACAAACCAAACAAACCAACTAAACGAGACAGACCAGACAGACCGAACAGACCAAATGAACAAGACAGGCTGGCAGACTTTTTCAGCATCCTGCTAGCCCGCAATATTCATGACGGTTCGTCGCGAAATTGCTGAGCCGCGTTGCGAGACCGGCGCGCGGAGTCCTGAGGCCCGAGGCGTACTCGTGCAGTACGGTGAGGGTCCGAGGGGCGAGCCCGCTGGCCGGAGGCTTGTCGTAGCAGCGGATCGGCAATTGCAGCAGAAGCGCTCATGAATAATGCGGGCTAAGAGACGGTTGACCGTTCACACGGAGGACCCTGCGGATGTCGGAACATCAGGTTGAGCCCCACGTCTTTGTCATCATCGGTGGGACCGGCGATCTGACGCGTCGGAAGCTCCTGCCCGCGCTGTATAATTTACGGGATCAGGGAATCCTGGAAACTCGTAACACACTGATCTTCGGCGCTTCCTTGCCCGAGATGGGTGAAGAGGGGTTTCGGCTCTGGGCCTTCGAAGGTCTGCAGCAAGCGGGCTGGCGCAATGAAACAGAGTTGCGCGTCTGGTGCGATGAGTGTCTTCACTACCAGACCGTGCATGAAGGGAGTTCTCAAGATTATGAGGCGTTGGCCCGGTACATCCGACAGTTGGAGCGCACGCACAACATGCCGGAGAACCGGGTATTCTACCTGGCGTTGCCACCGGACACCGTGCCCATCGTGATAGAATTGCTGCACCAGGCGGGGCTGCTCAAGAGCCACGGGTGGGTCCGCGTCGTGTTCGAAAAACCATTTGGCCACGATTTTCACTCAGCTCGGCACCTGAACACGACCCTGCATCGCTATATCGAGGAATCAGAGATCTACCGCATCGATCATTACCTCGGTAAAGAGACGGTGCAGAATCTCTTGGCGTTCCGCTTCGCGAACCCGATTTTTGAATCGCTCTGGAATCGCGACACCATCGAGAACGTTCAGATTACCGTTGCCGAAGATCTTGGCGTCGAGCATCGCGGGGCCTACTACCAGCAGGCCGGGGCGCTCCGCGATATGGTCCAGAACCATCTGACCCAACTCATGACGGTTGTTGCGATGGAAGTGCCGGCGTCCTTCGATGCCGCTGCGATTCAAAATGAAAAACTCAAAGTGCTCCATTCCATTGCGCCGATCACGCCTCAGGATATTGTCTTTGGTCAGTACTCATCCTGGAAGATCGCCAACCAGACGATTCATGGCTATCGCGAGGAACATGGGGTCCCAAAGGATTCGACCACGGAGACGTATGTCGCTCTGAAAGCGGAGATTCACAATTGGCGATGGCAGGGCGTGCCCTTCTATCTCAGGACGGGCAAACGCTTTCCGCGTAAACTGACCCAAATTGCGGTGACCTTTCGTGAGGCCCCCACCCAAGTGTTTCGGTCGCTCGATCCCGGCAGTATTCCGCCTAACATGCTGCTGATCACGCTCCAGCCCAGTGAAGGGTTCTCTCTCTGTTTTTCCGTGAAGAGTCCGGGGAGGCCGTTTCGACTAAGCGATCATGCGCTGCAGTTCGACTATGAACAAGCCTTTGGCCAGCTCCCCGAAGCCTATGAGACTCTGCTCCGCGACGTAATGATCGGCGATCAGACTCTCTTCGTCAGCGCGAATTTCACCGAAACGGCTTGGCGTCTCTATGACCCGCTGTTGACCGGCGAGAAACTCGTTCACTTCTACACCGCTGGGAGCTGGGGACCAAGGGAAGCGGATGCGCTGCTGGAAAAGAATGGGCACAGGTGGGCATTGGGCTGGTAGAGGAGGGGAGCGGCCAGGTGCCCTTCTTGCTCGCAGAACGCGCACAGTGAAACTGTGCTCGTTCGATGCGCGCAGTAAAGGGCAGCCTTGGCCACTCCCCTAAAGAGAGGTATAGGGAATCGGAGGGCCCTCGCCCGGGCTGATGGCACGTCTCGGCGTGCCAGTGGGTGGGCGGGTGAGAAAGTTGCGCGCAGTGGGAGATC
>JBGPVY010000225.1:0-4970 GCA_041491905.1 Nitrospiraceae bacterium
ATCGCAAAGGAAAAAGCGACGGAGAATCCCACGTACCCCATGTAGAGCATCGGCGGGTGGATCACCATTCCGGGGTCCTGCAGCAGGGGATTCAGATCGCGCCCATCGAATGCGGCTGGAATCAACCGCTCGAACGGATTGGAGACCGTCAACATGAATAAGAGAAATCCCACGCTGACTAATCCCATCACGCCGAGAATGCGCGCGCGCATCGCCTCCGGCAGACGGGTGGAGAAGAACGAGACGGCGACCATCCAGATGCTGAGGATGAACACCCAGAGGAGCAGCGATCCCTCGTGCGCGCCCCAGATGGCCGCGAGGCGATAATGAAGTGGGAGCTGGGAATTCGACGTGGCCGCGACGTAGAGCACGGAGAAGTCTTTGGCCGCGAAGGCATACCCCAAACAACAAAAGGCCAGCAGGACCAGGAGGAATTGCCCCCGCGCCGCTGGCTTCGCCACGGACATCAGGGCAGAGTTCCCGACCGCGGCACCATAAATGGGCAGGCTTCCCTGCACGACGGCGACGCAGAGCGCAAGAATTAAGGCGTAATGGCCGATTTCTGGAATCATCGTGGCTCCTAACGTGGATTGACGACGAGGGTGCTGCTGCTCTGCGCCCCGGTGGCCTTCGCCTTGGCGAGCGCGGCTGCTGCCTCCGGTGGCATATAGTTTTCATCGTGCTTCGCCAGCACTTCACTCGCCAGGAAGGTCCCATCGGCCCCGAGTTGCCCCTGGGCCACCACGCCCTTCCCTTCTTTGAAGAGGTCCGGCAGGATCCCTTTGAACGTCACGGGCACGCGTTTCGCTAAGTCGGTCACGACGAAATGCACGGTCAACCCATCGCCCTCACGTGTGAGGCTGCCGGCTTCGACCATCCCGCCGATACGAAAGCCGCGCCCTTTCGGCACGTCGGCGTTCGCCACCTGCGTCGGCGTAAAAAAGAACACGAGATTGCTCTGAAACGCATTCAGCACCAACATCGCCGCCACGGCCAGCGCGACCAAACCCAGGCCGATGAGGACAAACCGTTTGTGTCGAGGTTTCATCGGATCAGTCTCCTCCTACGACACATCACGGCTCTCTGCGGCTGCCGAGGCATGTCGACGCCAGACGGCGAGGACTTCCCCCACCATGCACAGGGCCGTGGCGCCGAACGAGATCCACACATAGAGGCCATACCCGCCCATTGCGAAAAACTCGGTCGGACTCCCCCACTGCATCAGCGTGCCTCCGCCACTTCCTGAATCGAGGCCTGCTTGCCCCACGCTGGTTGCCGCTCACGCTCGACAATTACGCAGCGCATGCGGGCCAGCGTCACCGCGATACTGTACATCCAGAAGCCGAGCGTCATCACCAGCATCGCCGTCACCATCGTCGCCGCCATTTTCGGCGACGCCGTCATGCTGACGGAGGCCCCTTGGTGCAACGTGTTCCACCAGCGCACGGAAAAATAAATAATCGGGACATTAACCACCCCGACCAGCGCCAAGACGGCACTCGCGCGATCGGCGCGGCGCAGGTCCTCAATCGACGCGCGCAACAAGATGATCCCGATATACTGAAACAGCAGAATCAGCTCCGACGTCAGCCGGGCATCCCACACCCACCACGCGCCCCAGGTCGGTTTGCCCCACATCGCCCCGGTGAGCAGCGCCAGAAACGTAAACATCGCCCCGGTGGGGGCGATGGCCTGAGTCATCATGAACGAGGGGCGCGCTTGCAACCCCAACCCGAGGCCGGCCCAGGCGGCCATGATGACGTACAGAAACATGGACATCCAGGCCGCCGGCACATGGACGAAGATAATGCGGTAGGCGTCGCCTTGTTGAAAATCGGTCGGCGCGACGAAGAAGCCAATGTACAGGCCAACGCCGATCAACCCGAGCGCGGCGGCGGCACACCACGGAATCATCCTCCCCGCCAGCGGGTGGAAGGCCTGCGGCGACGAATACTTGAACCAATTGATGCCCATGAAGCTCATCAGAATCTATTATTCCAACGCGATGCGCAATGCAACAGCCGTGGCCCATGGCGCAAACGCGAGTGAGAGAAGGAAACAGGCTCCGAGTAACGACAGGTTCGCTTCGCTGCCGATTCCGGCCAAGCTGCTCGTGACGGCGCCGGCCCCAAAGATCAGCACCGGAACAAAGAGGGGGAGCACCAGGAGGGCAACCAGCAAGCCGCTCCCGCGCAACCCAAGAGTCAGCGCGGCACCGATGGCCCCAATCATACTCAACGTCGGCGTACCAAGCAAGAGCGATAACGTCAACACCCCCAGCGCGTCCCCACTCAGGCCGAATTGCAAGCCGAGTAGAGGCGAGAGCAGGACCACTGGCAAGCCAGAGATCACCCAGTGCGCGAAAACCTTACCGACGACCAGCACCGCCAGAGGCTGAGGTATCAAGAGTGTCTGTTCCAACACGCCATCGAGATAATCAGCCGTAAATAGGCGCCCCAGTGACAACAGGCAAGCCAGCAGGGCCGTGACCCAGAGCACACCGGAGGCGATCATCCTCAGAACCGCCGGCTCCGGTCCGACCCCCAACGGGAAGAGGCTCGCGACGATGACGACGAAGAAGACCGACATCGCCACATCCGAACGGCGCCGCATGGCCAACAGAAGATCCCGCCGGACAACCCCGCGCAACGCCTCACTCATGCTGGGCTGGCTCATCTAGCCAGCCTCAGGTGCTGGACGGAATCAGTTGGGAGGGCAATCTCCTGGTGCGTGGCGACGACCACCATGCCGCCATTACTCAGATGCGACTGCAGGCGTTGGGTCAAGTAACTAGTGGCCACAGCATCGAGTGAAGCGAACGGCTCATCCAAGAGCCATAACGGGCGCGTGGAAAGCCAGAGACGCGCCAGCGCCACGCGGCGCTTTTGTCCTTGTGATAGTACCCTCGTCGGCAGACGATGAACCGATTGCTCGAGACCGACGGCCTCCAACGCCTTTTGCACGATTGCACCGGAACTTTCATCGCCGGCCAGGCAGGCGGAGACCTTGAGGTTTTCGACCGGAGTTAGCTCATCCTTGATTCCGTTGAGATGCCCTATATAGGTGAGCTGGGCAGTATAGAGTTCCTTGAGTTGGCGGATATCTTTCCCCTGCCAAAGGATCGCGCCTCCATCGGGCAATAAGAGGCCGCACAGCATGCGGAGGAAGCTGGTTTTCCCACTGCCGTTCGCACCCAACACAGCCAGCAGAGTTCCTGGCTTGACCGTCACGCTGACGTCGGAGAACAGCAGTCGTTCCCCGCGACTGCCACTCAGTGCGACGGTTTGGAACATATTCGGAGAAATCCCACCGGGACCGAAGAGAAAGAATTGCCGCAGCGTCGAATCTTTTTGGGTCGTGCTGATCGTGAGCGTTTTTTCGACACCGTCTGACACCTCATAAGATACAACAGTCGCTGAAGTGGTAGTCCACTCGCAAGGTCGGTGTCACTTATATGGCAATTGTGGGCCTCATAAAAGGGAACACACGCTACATCTATAATTGTCGCCCATCCGACACCGGCAAGTCAAAGATGGTTGGGCGCGGTACGGTAGGAGCGCATCTCCGAGCCTGTCGCTCAAACCTATGTTCGAACTCTTGACGCCGGTCAGGCATGGTTCATACGAGACAGCCGCAGCCCCGGCCGAATCCAGTAGAAAAAAACAATTCCGGATTTTTCGCTTGCCTTGCGCGGGAGGGGGTAGAATCTTGCCCTATTTTAGTGGCATCATAGTAGTGTCATCCGATATGACATATCGCTATTTACGCAATTACGCACTGTGATCGCTGAGCCGCACGGAGCAGCGGATCATCGCAAGGTCCAAAACAGGGGGGTCCAGCATATTATAATGAGGCAAGTGACACGGGCAGGCTCTATCGTGCTCATTCTTGTTGCCGCACTGTACCACCCAGGCGCAGCCGCAGCACATGGAGCCGCGAGCGGAGAAGACGACCCGTGCTTGCGCCGGGTCGGTGAGAGGCTGGTGCATTTCAGTGCCTATCAGCCGCAATACGAGCTGAAAGGTCAATACTGCACGGACATTCCTAAGGAAGGCGACACCTTCCTGGTGGTGGACCTCGTGGACCCGGCGCTGCGCAACGAGCCGGTCGGTATGCGGGTTGTGAAGGGGAACGGGAACAATGAGACAGAAGATCAAATTGTGGCAGATATTCGTCCAAGCTCCCACCCGGACGGAGTGCTCAGAGGCGAAGTCAGGCTGGATGAGGGCCTGTATACGGTCACCATTGCGGCGGAGAAGCAGAATCTTATGCGGCGCCCGCAGTATCTTTTGCGGGTACACATGACCGATTATCAGAAGCTTGTGCGTTCCGTAGTAGCACCCCTGATCGGGGTGCTGGTACTAGCCGTGCTCCTGTACAAGCTCGTAAGATCGAAATGGCTGCGGAATTGGTGGGTTGGCTCCCGTTCGTAGAAAACCAGGCGTTCCGGCCCGCGATCACATGGTTCATCATTATTCCAGAGGGAGGATCCTGACGATGTCATTGCAATTGATGAAATCTGCTGGCCTGTGTTTCTTGATGCTGGCGATCGGGGTTACATTCTCCTCACAGGCCCAGGCTCACGGAGGACTGGCATTGGCAGAGGACATGTGCAAACTCCGGGTAGGACCCTACAACATGCACTTCACCGGCTATCAGCCTGACAACACACGCAATAAGGAATTCTGCGAGGACATTCCGGCGACCGGCCGCACGGTCGTGGTGCTCGATTATATGGAAGATGCACTCCGCCCGTTGCCCACCGAGGTGCGGGTCATCAAAGATACAGGCTCAGAGCAGGATCTTCAGGCCATCACGGTCCTTCACCTGCCGCCCAAGGTTTACCCCAACGGCACGGTCAATTTCGAATACAACTTCGACCAGCCCGGCAAATTCGTCGGTCTGGTCACCGTGGGCGACAAGCAGGAGCTTGTATCGCGATTCCCGTTCTCGGTAGGGGAAACGAAAAT
>JBGPVY010000194.1:0-6003 GCA_041491905.1 Nitrospiraceae bacterium
CGTACCGGCGGCGGTGGGGCCTGGCCATGCACTCACGAATGCCACCACGATTCTGGCCTTCAAGTATCGCGATGGCGTGCTGGTGGCCGGAGATCGTCGCGCGACCGCCGGCAACATAGTGATGTACGATCGCACGGACAAGGTGTTGGAGATCGATCGGCACAGTGTGCTGGCGATTGCCGGGGTCCCGGCGACGGCCTATGAGATGGTGCGCGTCCTGGAACATTCCTTCAAATACTACCGGAGAACGCAGCTGCAAGAATTGAGTTTCGACGGCAAACTTCGCGCGGTCTCCAATCTCTTGAAGGACAATGTGCCTGCGGCGTTGGCCGGGACGGGCGCTGTGGTCCCTGTGTTTGCCGGCTACGATGTGGAGCAGGGCTCGGCCAAGATCTATTTCTACGATCTCCTCGGGGCGGAGTTTGAAGGCGTAGAGTATGCCGTATCCGGGTCCGGTTCCCCCACGATTCGAGGGATCTTGCACTATCTGAATACGTGGGGCGAGCAGCCCCTCAGTACGCTACCAGAAGAACAGGCGATGGTTCAGGCTTTACGATTACTCACGAGCGCGGCGGAGTTCGATTCGGCGACCGGTGGTGTCAACCGGGAGGCGAGTTTGTACCCCGTGATCAAGTTGATTACCGGGGCCGGTGTGCAGACGGTGCCGGATGCGACATTGAAACCCCTCTATGAATCACAAGTGGTGCGCTATGTATGAAGAGCCCTATCGCTGGGTGGAAGCAGTCGGCAATCGACGACAGTATCTCGACGAACAGTTCAAACAGGGGAGCCCGGTCGTCGCGCTGACCTATGATGGAGGCATTCTCCTGACGACAGTGAGCAAGGGGACCGCGAAGCTGTATGAGATTTACGATCGACTTGCATTGGGTGGGATGGGGCATCCCACGGATTTGGAAAGGCTTCGCTTCAGTCTGCTCGAAATGGCGCATGTCGAAGGCTTCAACCGCTCGCCGTCCGATGTGACGGGATCGAGACTGGTGAAATACGGCATTGCCCCGGTGATTAAGCAGGCTTTCGAGGAGGTGTATAAGGCGCCGTTCATCGTGCGCATTCTGGTGGCCGAGTTGGGCATGAAGTCGGAGAAGGATGCGCTCCTGACGATCAACTACGATGGCACGTTTGAGGAAGCGACCGGTCGTGCGGTCTTGGCTGCCACCCCGGCTGTTCAGACCAAGATGATGTCCTATCTCAAGGAACAGATGCTCGTGACGCTCTCGTTGGCGCAGGCGTTGGATCTGGCGCTGCGTGTCTGGGCGATCGGTTCGTTAGCGCATCAACAGGATGAGGCAGACCAACAGGCTGAGGCCAAGCCACCGACAAGCGGAGCGGGCTCATCGGTCGCCGCAATCCCAAGCAGTGACACCTTGCTCGCACATGTACGGGGCATTGCCGGTGAACGGACGATCGAATGCGCGGTCCTCGATCGTCAGTCTCCCGGCACCTCCAAGTATCGGTTGCTCAAGCCTGCAGATCTCTCACGTCTCCTGCCGAAGGCACTTCAATCCGTCGTGGCGAACTGAGATGCTGAACCGTATTTTCGGACTCGAAACCGAATACGGACTGTTGGTGAATCAAGACCGGCCTGACCATTCCCCTACCTGGTTTGCCCACAAGATTCGAGACCATCTCTTTCATGTCCAACGGCGAGGCGTTCTCGATCTGCACCACCGAGGACATGATGAACCGCCGGGCAACGGAGGATTTCTCACCAACGCCGGGCGCATGTACCTCGACATGGGACATCTGGAGTGGGCCTCGCCGGAGTGTGAGTCTCTCAGTGATGTGGTGGCCGCAGACCGCGCAGGCGATCAGTTGCTGCAGGATGCGATTCAAGACCTTGGTCTGGCCGACACGGTTTCGTTGATCAAGAACAATGTGGATCATGAAACCGATGCGACCTTTGGATCGCACGAGAACTATCTCGTCTCGCGACGGTTCCCCTTTACGCGGCGCGGCCTCGGGCCCTTGGTGACCTTTCTGGTCACCAGACAGATCTTTACGGGGGCCGGACGTGTCGGCGCGGCGGGTCCTCAGGACGCCTGGATTCAGATGGACCGACTCATCGTCCCGCGAGGAGCGAACCATCGCCACATGCAGCAGCCTGTTCTCCCGTTTCAGCTCTCTCAGCGCGCAGATTACATCGTGAATGACTTTTTCGAATGGGTGCAACAGAATCGCGCCATCGTGAATACCAGAGATGAACCACTGGCCGACCCGAATCGATACCGCCGTATTCACCTCCTACTCGGGGATTCAAACATGGCCGAGGTGGCGACGGCCTTGAAGTTGGGCACGACAGGGCTGGTCCTTCAACTAATCGAAGGGGACCATGCGCCGCTTGATCTTGAGATACATGAACCGGTTGAAACCATGCAGGAACTGTCACAGGATCAGAACCGACGATGGATCGTTCGGCTGGAGTCAGGGAGAACGATCTCCGCGATCGACATTCAGGAAGCGTTTCTCGCGGCGGCGCAAACGCACTATCGGGGACAAGATGACGAAACCGATTGGGTGCTCGATCAATGGGAAGCGGTCTTGCAAGATCTCCGCGGGGACTACACGAAGCTGGTGGGCCGGGTCGATTGGGCCTCGAAGTTGTGGCTGCTTGAAACCTTTCGCGAGGCGGAACAGACGACGTGGGCAGACCCGGCTCTGAAGAGTCTTGATCTGGAGTATCACAATCTCCATCAAGGCAAGGGGCTCTATTATGGTCTCATGGAAGAAGGGCTGGTTCCACGACTCACCACGGACAAGGCGATTGCCTTGTCCATGGACCATCCACCACGCAACACCAGGGCGTTTGGGCGGGGTGAACTTGTTCGACATTTGCTGGCCTGCGGACCTCCGGATGAACCAGCTGATCCCAAGCCGGAAGAACGGTTTTCTCCCTCGTATGTGATCAACTGGTCGATCTTCCAACTGCGTGGCCACGCGCCTTTTCCCATGCCGGATCCGTTCAAAACCTACGTGCAGGAAGTGCGTGCCCATCTTCAAACAGCCTGATCGGGTAGGCCGGTTCTCCTCACATTCGCTCTTGCAAGAAGTCCATAATCCGATTCTCTGCCCAGTAGGAATCTTCTCCGTTGGGTGCCCAGTGAATGAACCCGCAATGGCCCCCGTAGCGAGGCGCGATCACCCGAATCTTGGGGTGGCGCTGAATCAGCGGCACCGTAAATATGGAGTAGGGAATGAAGGGATCATCTTGTGCCGTGATGATGAGTGTGGGGACGGCAATAGAATCGAGCACATGGCGTGCGCCTGCGCGATCGTAGTAGTCGGCTCCGCTGGCGTACCCTCCGTCCGGGGCTGTGTAGCGGTCGTCGAATTCGCTGATCCTGGCGATGCCATCGAGTTCCTTGAGATCCCACTTGCCGGGGAAGAGCTCGGCCTTTCGTCGCAGTCGCGCCTTCAAGCTTACGAGAAAATGTCTGTGATAAATCCAGTTGCGCGGCTGCTCCAAGGCCTCGACGCATTTCGGGGGGTCGATATTCGGGCAGACCGCGATCGCGCCGGCCAACGCTACTTCTGACGAGCCGGCTTCTCCGGCTGCTTTCAGAACGAGATTCCCTCCCATCGAATAGCCGACAAGCCAGATGCGGTTGAGTCCATCCACGCGCGCCAATTCATGGACGACGGCTCGATAGTCCTGACTCAAGCCGCTGTTGTAGAGCGTCGGTGTCAGGTGCTCGGTCCCGCCACAGGTCCGTTGGTTCATCCGGATGACATTGAATCCCGCGCGATAGGCTTTCGCGGCGATGCCGCGCATATAGTGAGACTCGCTGCAGCCTTCAAGGCCGTGCACGAGTACCACGGTTTGGCATGCTGTGCGGTGTGGCTGCCAGTGGCAGAAGCCGAGTAACTGGGTGTGCGGCTCGGTGGTGAAGAGCCGCGAATCGGTCGGTACTCCGGCAAGGAGCGCCCGGCGAGGCCAATAGCCTGGGAACACTGTCATGAAATGTGGATTGCGGAGCAAGGCCGCCGGTGTAAAATCTCGCCCGTCGGGTGACATGGAGGTCATCATACAGAAAAATTCCTAGGCCAGAGCGTAGGCCGCCCGAGTCGGCGACAGCTGGACGGGCGGAAGGAAGCCCCCTATCTCAGTGGTGGAAGAATGCAAAAAAGGCACTCCACAGAGTGAAGTGCCCCTTTTGGCCTAGATTGGCTCCCCGGGCAGGACTCGAACCTGCGACCAGCCGGTTACAAGTGCCCCAGTTTTTCAACCGGGCTTGGACTATCTCTTCACCCGCCTACAGAAAACGCAGGGGAGGGTGTCGGGCGCTGTTGAGGCGTTATTGGACGGGTTCCTCAGCCTCTAGTCTCTGCACGATCCTGCCTACACGCTGACCCTTCGGCAGGCTTCGCTCAGGATTCCCATTCCGATTCGTCGTGGAATCGGGGCAGGCTTCCCTGAATTCACCCGAAGTTTCAACCACGGTTTCCCGTGGAGGCTGCAACGCTACAGCCGGCTGCTCTACCAACTGAGCTACCGGGGAATTTGGTTCAGCCGAAACGAGCGCATTCTAGCATAAACTGGTGGGGCGGGAGCGAGCCTTTTTTGCAGGAGAAACGGATAAGCAGAGCCACGTTTCTTCTAAACGTCGAAATCCTCGGTTTCGTCCTCATCCGAGGTTGCGTCAGTGTTGCCTGCTGCGACGGATGCGTAGTGCTTTGCCCAGGTCAGATAGAGATTTCCACTGTCGCGCATGGTATCGGCCGCCTTGACGAGTGTCTGCGCCAGTTCAGGGTCTTTCCCGCTGGCATGAATGTCGGCTGCACGCCGTTCGAGCACTTTCGGGTACTCGTGGATCAGCCCGGCAATCTCTCGAACGAGCTCATCAATGACATTGTCTTCGGTTTCCATCTGTTCCCCCTAACAGGATGCTGAAAAACTATAAAACTATTGTGGCACTGTGGAAATTCAATCGCCCGCACGTCTAGGACAAGAGTGAAACACCACGCAGGATGCTCAAAAAGGCCGTCTAGCAAGGCCGCAGCGAGCGAAGAGGCGAAGGCGTACGCTTCGGTACGTTGAGCTTCTGAGCGACGCGAGAACGCCGCTGGCGGCCTTTTTCAGCATCCTGCTAGAGCGGCACCAACAAAAAACCCCATAGCGCAGGCGCCATGGGGTCTTGCGCGGGAGACCCGCTACACGAAACGGTTATCCTTGGTAGGCCTGCCCTAGCGCGGCGGACTCACCTTTTTGGGACATCAGCTTTCCGGTGGCGCTGACGGCCTGCATGGTGATGGCATGATGCTTGGCCGCGTCGCAGACGATCACGCAGAGCTCACAGCCTTTACAGCGGTCAATGAATACTTCGGCCACCATCTTTTTTGGATTGAGGTCGAGGCAGTTGGCCTCCGGGCAATACATGATACACAGTCGGCACCCCTTCTTGGCCACGCATTTCTCGTCGATGACTTGGGCTATGTTATACATGCGAGCTGGTTCCTTCTCTCTCGTTAAGCCGCAACGGCAGGATTGCCGACTCGCAGTTCATATTTATTCTTCTCTCCCCATTCACTGGCGATTTCATAGGCTGCCTGCATGGTTGCCAGGTTCTTGGCCAGCAACATTTCTTTCTTGGCGAATTTCTTCTTGATCGCTTCATCCAAGGAGGCGGTTCCACCGGAGGCGACAAACTTCTTCCCGAACCGTTCCTGTAAGGCGCCGTCCAGGGATTCCATTGAGACGCACTTGGTGATGCCTGCGACCGATCCGATCATCGACATATTCGTCGATAACTCGGTCCCGGCCACCTCGATCGCGAGCTCGGTTCCCGCAATGTAAAATACCTTCACATTCAGATCTTTGAGACGTTCAATGTCGTCTGCTGACAGAAGCTCCTGGTCGGAGTTGATGATGACGAGGCCACCTTCCTTCACGCCGGAGTAGAAGGGCATGGTGTAGCTCTTCCCCATGGTGATGACCTGGGGATGAAAGACCTGGATGACGTCGGGAAATACCAACTCGCCACGGTC
>JBGPVY010000024.1:0-19313 GCA_041491905.1 Nitrospiraceae bacterium
ACACAACATGGTAGAAGGATTTCAAGGCTTCCTTGTAGCGCCCTAATCGGTACTGACATTCTCCCACCCAGTATTGCGCGTTGGCTGCTAGCGAGGACTGCCCGTGGAGTTCGAGAAAGAATCGAAAACCAGCCAGCGCGGCCTCGTAATCCCTGTGCTTGAACTCCTCCATCACTCGATCGTAGAGGTGTCGAGACGAATCCTGCATGTTGGAGGGGGCGGCGACGGCGAGATTGAGAGAAAATAGCACCGCAATCATTCCTGGGAGCACGATCATCAGCAGCTTCATCGTAATGCCTCCGTACTGCTCGGCGAGGTCTCGGTACCCTTCTTCTCGTGATGTCGCAATCGCCGTGCCACCACGCAACTGTTCTGTGTGGCTAAAACCAATGAGAATCCACGAGCTTGGCGCCATTCGATGCCAGGAATGGCCGAGTGACTGCCCCCGCCTGAGCGACAGATTTGTACGATCTGTGCGGGACTCCCCTCCTTGACAGAACGGAGCATACCACTCAGAAAAGTGGCTTCAGTAAACGGTTTGAGGCGAACTTGACTTGCTTGCTTGCGGTCGAAATAATGCCGCTCGATCGCTTAGCAGGATGCTGAAAAAGTCCGCCAGCACGAAGAAGGTTGAGGTTCAGGTTGAGGCTGAGCGAGGATCTGACTGTCCACATCTGAGCCTAAGCCTTTGCCTCGACCTCAGCCTGTCTCGGGGCTACCCTGCACGGTGAAGGAAGTTGGACATGATGACTGATCCTCCACCGAATCCACTCGGCGGAAAGACCTTGATCGTCGACGCGAAGGACGGCGACTCGTACCCGCGACCCAGTGCGGCACTACTCGATGCAGGAGAACATGACCAGGTCTTTGTTCGTCCCGGGATCTATGAGGACAAAGTCTTTATTACGGCGCGACCGATTCATTTGGTGGGGGCCGGTCGAGACGAGGTGCAGATTTTTTCCCGTCGTGGGGGGCCCCTCTATCTCCAGCAGGTCCCAAGCGGTCGCATCTCCGGCATCACGTTTCGATACGTCGGAAGCGACCAGAATTCCGCGATGAACCTGCTCGATTCTTCTTGTGCTGTGACACAGTGCCGTGCCACGGAGGGAATTCTGTCCGGCGTGGTGATTTATGGTCCGCAATCGCGGCCGACATTTGTCGAGAACGAAGTCTGTGGTAACCGCGAATCGGGGATTTTTGTATTTGCGGGAGCACAGCCGAGGATCGCCGACAATGTCTGCAGGGGCAACCACCATTTCGGTATCGCGGTGCGGGATCCTGGGAGCCATCCGGAGCTCGTCAGGAATCGGTGCCGGGAGAATATGCTGAGCGGGATTCTCCTCTTTCATCACGCGGAAGCGCTCCTATTCGACAATACGTGCAGCGAGAATCAGCACTGGGGGATGGTGATGACTCCCGACTGCCACCCTACTCCCGGTCGGGAGGCGCTCTACACCTCAAATATTCTTGTCCCCAATCCGCGCGGGGCCTTGATCGTGACGGATCAGCCGTTAGGTGACATTGGCCGGTGAGTAGACAGGGTATCGAGGACACCAGCGATCTGAGAATCAGTGCGTAGAATAAAGAAGGCGAGGTCGGGGAGGAGCCAGAACACGTCTCCGGTCTTGATTCCGCAACGTCGGTAGTGTGCGCTCGCTACGGGAGGAGATTGGCCGAGTGAGTCTCAGAGGACTCGTGAAGGTGGAACGCACTGCCGCCTTGCTGTTTCGCTCGATACATGGCTGTGTCGGCATGCTTCAGTAATTCGTCGACAGGGTGATCGTCGTGAGGATAGATCGTAATTCCGATGCTGACGCCGATGGAGATGTGGTGCCCCTTTAACTCGAACGCCGTGGCAATGGATTCCGTGATGCGTTTTGCAACCACGAGGATGTTCTGTTCGGAAGAGGCCCCTTCTAGAATAATCGTGAACTCGTCCCCGCCCATCCGGGCCACGGTATCGACTTCCCGCACACAGGTCTTGAGTCGTTCAGATACGACCTTGAGTAGTTCGTCACCCATGTCGTGGCCGAAGGTATCATTCACCGCTTTGAATCGATCGAGATCGAGGAGCATGAGACCAATCGGTTGTTGCATGCGCTTGCTTCGAGCCATGGCGTGAACCAGCCGATCACGAAAGAGGGTACGATTCACCAGTCCGGTCAAGTGATCGTACTGTGCGAGGTAGGTCAGGCGTTCTTCAGAGCGTTTCCGCTCAATGGCGTAGCGAACGGCACGAGCTAACAGCTCGGGATGACCTTGACCTTTGACAAGGTAATCCTGCGCCCCTTGTTGGACGGCTTGAAGAGCCAGGTTTTGGTCGCTCACGCCGCTCAGGATGACAACGGGGATCGTTGGACTGGTGGCATGGACCTGTCTGACCGTCGGGAGACCGAACGCATCCGGGAGAGACAAGTCCAAGAGCACGGCATCGAATTTCTCACGGCTCAGAATCGTGAGCCCCTCTCCCAATGTTTTCGCACGGGCAATCTGGAACTCCTCGATGCTCCATTCAGAAAGAAGATCCTGCGTGAGCTGAGCGTCGACGTCATTGTCTTCGACGAGGAGCACTTTGATCATCCGACCGCCTCGCTATCGCGTGAACCCCTGAGTTCGGTTCCTAGTTCCTAGCAGGATCCTCAAAAAGTCCGCCAGCCTGTCTTGTTCATTTGATCTGTTCGGTCTGTCTGGCCTGTCTCGTTTCATTGGTTTGTTTGGTCTGTCTTGTCTGTTTGGTTGAACAAGACCAACTCGATGAACTAAACAAACGAGACAAACCAGATAGACCAGACCAACCAGATGAACCAGACAGACCACACACGACAAGGCCAGCCACTATGAGAGATTAATTATAGCCGAGAGACGAGGGAGGATAAAGAAAATGTGAGAATACGGTAAGGGAAAGGCGTGAAACCCGAAGGGGGTCCCACGCTATGGACAAGTGTGACAGCATAGGGTCACGCTACCACTCTCCCCGGTGCAGACCATGACCGCCCCTTGTAAGCAGATGCAAGCCACCGAGATAGCTACCTGGCCCGCATTATTCATGAGCGCTTCTGCTGCAAGCGCGGATACGCGGCTGCGACGAGCAGTCTCGCCGTTCAGCCCTTCGACATACTGCACGAGTATGCCTCAGGGCTTCACGCCTCCGAGTGCCCGTCTCGCTTCGCGTCTGCACGCTTTCGCGACGACCCGTCATGAATAATGCGGGCTAGGGCGGTCACGAGGAACCACGGCGGACGATTTGGGATTCAGGCAACCTGGGTTTAACCTACATGGAGTGCTTCAGCTCGGCGACGAACCTCTTCGGCTTTTTGCGATTGTCCGAGGTTGTCGTAGAGTGAGGCGATATTCGCATGCAAGTGTGACAAGAGTTGTCCCAACTGTGCTTCCTGTGCGATCACGTTCGCTTCGAGCGCCAGTTTCTTTTCTTCACTCCGGCGGAAGCGTTCCTCAAGCCGCTGCACGAGTTGGATCCAGCCTCTGACCTTGCCGGAATCCAAGTCAGGGAGGGTCGGCAAGGCTTCAGCGCGATCGAGAGATTTTTCAGTTTGATTCATCCAATTGATGAAGACGAGAAAATCACCAAGCGTAATTTTAAGTGCGGATGAGGCGCCTTCTTCTTCGATAACCAGGTCTTCCATTACAACTCCTTGTGAAGAAAATTATTTCGAATAGTGTGCGGCAGACGAACGAAAGACTTCTGCTAAATTGCCGTTGAAGTTTTCTGTTACCGGTCTCTGAGAAACGAACAACGTAGCGAGATCAATGCGTGTCACCTCCTTATCTTATGTCTGGTCTTTGGCGAGAAACGGAGAAAAGGTCCAAGAGCGGGCACCCATAGGCTGCATCCGGTAGTATTGGTCGAGTAATACTGCGCCAGCAGTGGTATTGTCAACAGGTCTCTTGGGAGATTGATGAAGAGAAACCTTTGCCGGATTCTTCGGCCTGCGGATGAAGTCAAAAAGAGCAGGAAGTGGGCGATGACTATCCTTGAGGTGAGAGGGGCGGAACGTTCGGATAGATTCCGTGTGGGAGACGTTCGGGGCCAATTGCCCCTTCGCAGGCATACCCTGGTTCGAAGGGCCAGAGGAGAGATCGCCCTTGCCAAGAACCTCTCACCTGGACCGTACTCAGCGAGACCCCAAGTCGAGCTGCCTCCTCGCGCATCGTGGAGAGGCAGCCTTCGTAGGAATAGGCGCGGCGACCCAGTATGATCGGGTTGCCCGTCTGGTTATGGAATACGGTATAGGGCTCAGCGCAGCCTGCCAGGAGCAGTATCATGATGAGCAGAAGACCTTTCGTCATGCGCCTTTACCCTCACTAACTGGGGTGATTATTTTCAGGAATGCGCCTCTTGCCACACGCTGGATCGAGGTGGCAGTGCGAGAGGGACCTCATTTTTGACGAGCCGACCTAAGCGGACTTGGTCTTCACCAGGCATTTGAATAAATTCGACACCGAATCGTCGTCCCTCGCACCAGCGTACCTTGGCTAATCCGACTCGGAGCGGAGACGTGGTGTCAGGGACGAGCATCCTCATCTCAAGATAGGAGCCGGGCTTGACGCGTTTTCGGCTGTGAACAGCGCAGCCAGGGACAGACACGTTGAGCACGGTTCCCTCCCCCACATAGGCCTCACCAGCAAACACCACGGGGAAGTAGGTGTGGACTCGTTTGCAGTACCGAAGTTTCGTCATGGCAGTTGCTTCCTTCTCGGTCAGACGATGAGGAGTGCAGAGAGTACCACAGTCTTCCTTCAGCACGCGAGAGGCCCCCTCGTTTGTGGGATATGACACAAGAGAGATTGGGCCTCCGCAGCATCCTCCAACGAACCCCAATCTCCCTACGAAAGTTGGGAGTCATGAGCAACCATAAGTTATTGGAATTATAGCACAGCCAAGCATTTTGTCCTCCCTGCCAGACGGTATAGAACCGGCGCCTCCGTCCTCGTCGTTCGTCTCTCGTTCGACGAAAAGAGCATATGGCATATAGCTAATAGCGTATGGTCCGGAAGGAGAGTGGGTGTCTTTGCCACCATTATAAGCCATTAGCCATACGTTCTTATCCCCAACGAGATACGCTTCACGGGTGTCGAGAACGCCGCGATCCGAAGTTCGGGGTTCGAAGTTCCGAAAACCTCGAACTCTCCCCCGTCTCGTTCGTCCCGCCTGTCTCGCTCGGCAGAGGCAGGGCCTCAAGCACCTGTAGGGATCAAAAAGCGAAGCGAAACGTACAATCAGAAAGTGGAGAAAGTGGAGGCGTTAGACGGGTTTTTCAGAAACGTACTCCAAGTACTTCCACAGTTCCTTGGCATCCTCTTCGGAGAATACGAGCGGGGCATTGTTAGCGGATCCGGAGAAATAGACTTTGAGCGACATAGCATCTTGCCAAATCTGTGCTTCGCAGTAGCACACACTATCGAGGGTTAAGGCTTTCTTGCCAATACGAACGAAGTGCATAGCGTCTCCCCGCCCTGCGCCGACTCCTCGACGACTATATCACCGCATGATCTTCCGTCAAACGCTTACCGAATTTTCTCGCAAGGTCTCGTAGGCAAGAAGCGATCGAAGGCTTGAAGATGGTGGAGGTTTTCGGGCGATGTATCAATTCGAAAGAGACGGTTGGTTGCGGGGGAAGGATTTGAACCTTCGACCTTTGGGTTATGAGGCCGTAAGAGGTATATTCTTAACACCCTGATTTTCCGTCTGGTTTCTCGCTTTAATAAATTAATCGAGGGCTTGCAGCTTTCTATCTGTTAAGGTGGCTTCCAAGAATTCTATGCTTTTCGTCGCTCTTTAGCACAAATTTAGCACAGCTGCTAGCGAAACTAGTTACCTGGGCGGAGAGGGTGACCTGATCGCTGGTGAAGTATTGATGCCGCCAACACGAAAGAACCGTCAGGGGATGACTCCTCAGTGATCCCTGCCTCTACGTGTTTGACAGCATCAGAGCGGGCTCGCCTCTGGGCGCAACACCACGCGCACTGCGGTGAGTAGATGCTGGATCTCAAATGGTTTGTTCAACGTCTGCTGTGCGCCTAGGAACCTGGCGGCATCGAGAAAGGAGCAGCCCGAGCCCGGGCTACTCCCTCCACTGGACATCGCGATGATCTTCACACTAGGCGCCTCGCGCCGCAAGGCCTGGATGGGTTCGATCCCTCCCTGCCCCTCCATCACGATGTCAGTGACGACAAGATCCTGGGGAGGCGCCGAAACAGCCGCAGCCCTTCCCGCCCATCTCGGGCCACTGCCACGCTGTATCCCGCGCGTTCTAAGGCTGGACGGAGGACCTCGTCGTCGTCAATCAGGAGAATCGACTCCATGGAACACCTCTAGTACAGACTTACAACGACGCGGCCGTCGAGGGCACCTGATCCTGCAGCGCCTTCACGTATCGATCGAGCCGGTCGTGATTTTCCGTTGTCATGATAATGAACTCAAGCCCGCACTTCGGCTGACGGACCCAGCGGACCGCGGCTAACTCGCAGATGAAAGGGACGGACGCCTTGTGATCAGATCGCGTAAAGTAATCGGTAATCTGCACTATCAGATAGTCCCCTTGCGCCACCGTCACCAAGGTTCTGAGGGCGCAGCCTTCCAGCGATAGGTCCACGATCTCTCCGTCACCGAGCACAACCCCGTCTTTTAACAGTGTGGCGTGCAGTTGGACGGGCATGCGGGGATGCCGCCGTCGTTCCGTGTGTGGGCTCGCACCTTTGTTCGCTTCGCTGGGAGAGGGCGGATTGCTCATCAAGTTGGCTTGCATCAGCAGCTGGTTCACCGTGTCGCCGATGGTATGTAACGAGAAGCCTTTCTGGAGGACCTCCGTCGCCCCCAGCATTCGGGCATCGTGCTCGAGTTGCGCCGTATTTGCTCCAGTCAAGATGATCACGCAAACTGCGGGATCCAGTGCACGAATCTGCTGAAGGACGGATAAACCGTTCATGTCCGGCAGCTCCAAATCCAAGATCGTGACGAGCGGGCGCTCGCGCCGAAACACCTCCATGCCCGCCGACCCGCTGCTCGCTGTGAGCACGTGATGTCCACGGCGCGTCAAGACTACCTCGAGGAGCGTCTGGATTTTCTCATCATCATCGACCGTAAGAATTGTTGCCATTGATCCCTTTCCCCGCGTCCCGGCTCGCTTTCGGCACGTGCTTTCTGAGTAGGAGGACACCGCTGCTCTGCACGACAATCCCATAAGTGGTGGTCAGCGCCAGCCTTGTCAGCCTGCTCGGCCCCGTGGCGGTGATGCTTGGCTTCTCCACGATGGCGCGAATTACTGGGTGGACTAGTAGGTCAGCGTTGAATGACCAGAATGCGTGTCACATGCCGCCTCCCGCTTGATAGAACCTCATAAGGCTTCCGTCTGCTGTTTCGGCGATGCCGATTCAGGCGATGGACCAGTTACGGGGTTCGACGACCCCCGTGCCGGAGCTTCAATCTCCACAAGAGTCGGCAACGCGAGCCCTTTCTTGAGGAACTCTGTCACCCCCAATTCACGGGCGTGCCGTTCGGCACCCGAGTTATCAGCCTCTGTGAAAATGATAATGGTAGCCTCGGGGGCGATTACTCGGATCTGCCTGAGATTTTCTCCCCCACCGCCAAAAGTATATGACGTTCGTCACGATTCAAAGTTGTCCGGACAAGATTGCGGATACAGTCCTCATCGTCTAGGATAAGAGCCTTGGTCATTGGCCTACTCCTTTCTCTTCCTCCATCCAAGTTCGCTCCAGACTGCAATCCACGGGGATATCAACCAGGCGGCGGCTTTCTTCGATGCTTCCTTGGCCGTGCTTAAGGCTGGGATGAAATCAGTGTTCGCTGCTGCAGCATCCTGGTCAGGGATGCGCTCAGATTGGAGACTCCACTCGCAGCAGCGAAAAACGTCGAAGACATGTCGCCCCAGAATCTCCTTCCGTCCGGTCCTCGTGGCCTACAGATAGCCATCACTCATAGCTGCAGTAACCAGCACAGAAGTCAACACGAGATAGGCGCCTGGCGCCGACTCGAAGAGTGCCCGGAAATCAGGCTGGAGAAGAGCAGCTGATGGCTCTGTCATCGAGACAATTTCATACGTTGCTCGCTTCCATTCGGATGAGGAAGAGCCGAGCGGGTTAGTGTGGCTTAGAGTCTCCCAATATGAGAAAAGTCTTTCAGATGTTGAGCATACTGCTTGTGCGAATAAATACAAGTGTTTTTACTTTCTTCGTTCACTTTTACGACCTAGTGATTATAGTGGCATCTCGACTAGTAGCCGTAAGCTCGCTGCATCATCGTCGTTTCTCGACTGCATGCGACACGTTCCGTTCGTTTGGAGAAAGAGGCGGGCTACCGATTTTCGAGTTGCGAATCGGTCGGGCTCAACGATATCGCAGCCGCGCTTCGTCCAAAGAGGACCAAGCGACGGGAGCGGTGCATCTCGCAGGTGTTAGTCGGTCGGCCCATGCCTGAAGCTACAACAATAGAATGCTGAGGTGGGTCCAGATCAAACGTGGGGCCTGCTGATTAAGAGGGAGTCTCTGAGCACTGGCGTTGCAGGATTCGGGTAGCATGCGAGAACGAGACTAGCGGAATTGGCTCAAGGATCGGCAAGCCGACGCTCGGCGCGAACCACCCGTTGATCCAATTTATCCCCGCACTTCTGATTGCCATAGCGGCCTGTGTTCTCCGTTGGTGCCTTTCCAACGCTCCACGTGAGCGGCGCCAGCCACCGAACAGCAGCAAACGGCGCGACGTATCACGGCGTTCGACTCCACAGGGATGTTAGCGATCTTACCGCAGACGGTTCTCACTGCGACCGCTCCGCGCCATCCAGGTAAGATACTCAAGAATCTGTGGCATCGTCAGTATGCTTTCAGTCCCTTCGTCTCAGACATGCCCTGACGTCTCATCCGTCAGCGACCGGAACCGCCTTCGCTACGGCCAGTCCTTTGAGAATCCCGGCCAGTTGCTCGTCTCCGAACGATTTGTCGACAAAGAACTCCACGCCTACTTCCCGGCAGATGGGGCGGCACTCCGCCGACACCAGGTTCGTCAACATGCATGATGGCGACCGGCGCATGAGGCATCCGCTTGACCTTTCGCAGGACCTCGGTTCCGTTTCCACGAGAGAGTTGGATGTTCAGAATCGTTACGTCCGGCTGAAGCGCCCCGATAGATTAGATTCCCTGGCTCGATCGGCGTCTTCCGCATAGCCCACGATCGTCGCGCCGCGCAGTTCTGATACCATGGCGACCAGCCGCTCCCGCACCAGTGTTGAATCCTCGACGAGAACAATCTTCATTTGTTCGTCCCTGTGCGGCTCGTCGGGCAGGCGTGCTGAAAGATTCTTCCTAGCCCCTGCTGTATCCTCCGCCAAGAGCCTATCGCGTGCGACCCGTTTCCGCGGCGGGACGCTGTCTGATTGTTCTGTGAGGCCTCGTCCGGCTTTAAGATCTGAGTTCATCCGACAACCGCAAGGGATCGTCGGTGATGGAACTCTGGGGAGTCGGGGGCCGTTAACGCCTGATAAGCTTGGCTCACCGAACTAACCGGCAACACCTGGATGCGAGGCGGCGTCTTCGTCTTGCTGTAAGCCGTTGCCGGCACGAGGACCATGTGTAGACCGGCCTGATGGGCTGCAGTCACCTTCAACGCCACTCCACCAACTGGTCCGATCCGGCCGTCCGAGGAGACGGTGCCTGTGATGACGCGATTGCGAGGAATCGATTCGCCCTTCGCCATCGCCCCTACCGTGAGACCGACCATGGCCGAGAGACTGTCCCCGTCGATGGTGAGGCCCGGTGTGGGCACGGACAGCCCGACGCTCCAGGAGTCGGTGGATAGGCCGAGTGCCCGAGCCGTGCGAGCGATCGACTGCGCAATGGCCGCTTGCGTCTCCTGTGTGAACCGGCCCGGGCCGGTGATGAAATGGACATCGAGACCCCCGGCATCATCCCGTATCGCGAACAACACCATGATTTTGTCGACCATGCCGGTGAGTTTCCCCCCCGTTGTGACGGTCAGCACAGGGATGTACTGCTCGCGCGGGCTCTCTTGAGCCCTGGCCGCATCGACGAAGACCGTAAAACACAAAACACTCAGCAGCAGAGCAATGCATCCCGCCATCGATAGAGAGCGCATCCCGCTGAGAGAGAACTCGCGGCATCGTTTCCAAGTGGCTGTCCGGTTGTTCATGGCTCCCTCCTCTGGATTCCGTGTTTCCTGCGTCCGCCCTAACCTTAGCGCCAACCTCTTCATCGCAATATGAGAGGCGGTCCGATTCTTGGGTCAGACGGAGGGGCCGTTGGTTGTCCGAATTTGTCTGACAGGCAAACGAGGAGGAAGAATAGAGACGCTGGAAGGAGGAAAGAGGGGCCTACGAGTGCCGAATCTTCCCCGCTAAGGCTCTGAGGATGGCCGGGAGCTGCTCCATCTCGGATGACTTCTCCAAGAAAAACGAGGCGCCGGCGTCGAAGCAGGCCTGCCGGATCTGAGGGTCTGCAAGGCTCGTGAGCGCGATGACGGTGGAAGAGAGCCCGGCCTGTTTGATTGCGCGCAGCACAGCGAGGCCGCTTCCTGCTGGGAGTTGTAGATCAAGAGTCACGACATCCGGTTGCCACCGGCTAAGGATGCTCAACGCCTGAGGGACATCAGCCGCTTCCTCGATGTTGGTAGAGAACGGCAGCAGGGCAAGCATGTCCCTGATCAGGCTACGGATCAGGTCCGTATCGTCCACGATGAGAATGTCCACAGGTGGCCTCCTTCGGCGGGAGCGGTGAGCGGCGAATGTCTACGTGGCTCAGTGTAGCGGAGGTTCTTCTGAAAATCTGTCGGAGGGTCGTACTTCTCACATCAGATTGCGGCTCACGCCGATATCGGGGTTCGTCCTTCAGCACGGCCGCGCCGGATTGCTCACATCAATCGAGGCTGCAAGGGAGCGTGGCGCTATTCGACAACCCTGTGGTGGAGAGCATAGCGCATGAGTTCTGCATTGTTCTTCATCTTCATTTTGCCGAGAATGCGGCTTCGATAGGTGCTGATGGTTTTCACGCTGAGCGACAATTCATCCGCGATCTGCGAAACCGTCTTTCCGGAGGCGAGCAGGCGAAACACTTCAAACTCTCGATCGGACAGGACTTGGTGCGGCACCTCCACGGCATTGGCATCCATGCTGGTGGCTAATGTCTCTGCTAAGGAGGCGCTGACGTACTTCCCACCAGCCACGATTTTGCGGAGGGCCTTGACCAGTTCCGTCGGCGCGCTGTCTTTGGTCAGATACCCTGCCGCCCCGGCGCGGAGCGTTCGCATGGCGAACTGGTCTTCGGGATGCATGGTGTGGACGAGCACCGGCAACGTTGGCCGTTCCTGCTTCAGTTCGGCGAGCACCTCCAGGCCGCTCCGTCCGGGAAGACTGATGTCCAACACGACGACATCCCACGTATGTTTGCGAACCAAATCCAGTAGCTCGTGCGCCGTCGACGCCTCTGCGCCGACTTCCATATCGCTCTCGTCCGCCAAAATCTCTTTCAATCCACGGCGGACGACGGCGTGATCGTCCGCGATAACAATCCGAATCATGCGGCGTCCTCGATCCTGGCTAGTGGAATGTGCGCGGTAAGGGTTGTCCCCTGCCCAGGCCGGCCATGGAGTGTCATTCTGCCTCCCAGCAGCGCGACCCGTTCTCGGAGACCGAGAATCCCAAATGAAGACCGTCCTGCCGCTTCCGTGTCCGTAATCCCTCTGCCGTCATCTTCAACAGCTAATCGGAGGACCTCTCGCTCTTCCTCGAGCCGAATGGTGACCCTGGTCGCCTTGGCGTGCCGCATGACATTGGTCAGGGCTTCTTGCACGATCCGGAAGAGGGCCGTCGTCCCGGCAGAATCGAGCGTCACCTGCTTGACCGAGCCGACAAAGTAGCAGACCAGGCCGGTTCGCCGATGAAACTCCTCCGCCTGCCATTCGAGCGCAGCTACCAGACCAAGGTGATCCAACACAGCCGGTCTGAGCTCGGCAATCAGCCTTCGCAGCGCGACAAGAGTCTCATCGATCAACGCAGTCATCGACTGTGTCTTCGTCAGCAACGGGCTCAGATCGTCGGCCTGTCTCGCATCTCCCAGCCGCCGGTTCAACCAGGACACATCCATCTTGAGTCCGGTTATCATCTGTCCCAGCTCATCGTGTAGTTCCCGCGCGATCCGCGTCCGTTCCTCTTCCCGCACCGTTTCCAAGTGCCCGGTCAACGCCCGCAACTGTTCCGTTGACTGCCTGAGTCGGCGTTCGGCGCGGTGGCGTTCGATGGCATAACGGAGGGCCCTCACCAGCCGATCACCGTCCAATTGCTTCTTCACCAGGTAATCCTGTGCCCCCCGCTGCACCGCCTGAATCGCGGTTCCTTCGTCGTCAAATCCAGTCATGACCACAATCGGCACCTCAGGGCTCTGCGTATGAACTTTGTCAAAGGTGTCCAGTCCCTGACTGTCTGGCAACGAAAGGTCGAGCAACACTGCGTCGAAGGAGTCGTGGACCAATCGTGTGAGCCCGCTCCCAAGCCGGTCGACCCATTCCAGGTCGATGGCCGGCGCAGTGCGTTCCGCCAGCGTCTCTCGCATGAGGCAGGCGTCGTCCTCGTTATCCTCGATCAACAGAATGCGCATCCTGTCACCTCTTGTGCGGAGGAAGCCGTGAGACCATTGTCCAATAGAGCTCAAAATCCTTCACCGCGGTGTCAGGCACCGTGTTGACTCCTCGGCGGGGGAGGGGTGCCGAGCGCGGCGCTCACCGTCGCCAGAAGAGATTCCTTGTCAAAAGGTTTCTGAAGAATGTGGTCTGCACCGAGAAATTTTGCCGCAGATGCGATCTCCATCATGCGCATTTGTCCTCCTCCAGTCATGGCGATGATCTTGGTCCGAGGGCACGAACGCTTCAACTTCATGACGACCTCGATCCCATCCCTGTTCGGCATGAAGATGTCGGTGACGACCACGTCCGGCGGGTGCTTGTGGCACATGGCGAGGCCGGCCTCACCATCCGAGGCTTCCTCGACGCTGAAGCCTTCTCGGGTCAGCAGAGTGACGACCGTCGAACGGATCAGCGGTTCATCATCGATCACGAGAATCCGAGGCATGGCGCACCTCCGAATGACCAGAATGAGAGTCGGGCTACACCTTCCGGGGTTGCACGGGTGACATAGTCGAGGGCGTCGCTTCGAGGACTGCGGACTGCGAACCGCGGGACTGTAGCTCGGCAAGCGGAGGCAATGCCAGCCCTTTCTGGAGAAAGTCGGTGACCCCCAATGCCCTCGCTTCGCGTTCCACTGATGGGCTATCCCCCCCTGTAAAGACCATGACTTTCGCCTGAGGGGCGATGGTTCGGATTTCCCTCAAGACCGTGATCCCGTCGATGTCCGGCATGTCAATATCCAGAATCGTCAGATCCGGGCGTTCCTTTTGAAACATCGCGATGGCCTCCTTGCCCCGGGCTGCCAGCACCACATTGCGCCCCTCTCCTTTGAGCATGGTCTGAACCAGCGTACGGATATTGTCCTCATCGTCGACTACCAGAATCTTATATGGCCTCATCGCCCCGCTCCTTTGTTGTGTTCCAAACAATTTGGCCTCCATCGGCGGCGCCCCTGCGGATTCGTGCAAGACCCAACTTGGGACCGGTCAACTTTTTGCCGAAGGAATCCGCGAGACCAACGTCCAATAGAGTTCAAACCCCTTGATCACTCGTGCAAACTGCTCCAAAGTTATCGGCTTGCGGATGTACGAACTGGCGCCGTCGTTGTAGGAGCGGACGACGTCTTCCTCGCGGTCGCTCGTGGTCAGCATGATCACGGGAAGCGTCCGCAACCGAGGATCCGCCTTGATCGCCTCCAAGACCTCAAAGCCGTTCTTCTTCGGCATATTGATGTCCAACAGGACCAGTCCTGGTCTCCGCCTGTGTGTGTATTGTCCTTCTTGCCGTAAGTAGGCCAAGGCTTCTTCGCCGTCCCGAACCGCGAAGATCACGTTCATCAACTTCGCCTCGGCGAACGCATCTTCGATCAGGACAATATCGTCATCGTTATCCTCTACCAAGAGCAGCTCAAGCGGCTCACTCATCATGGCAGCATCCTCCCGCGAAGGTGTTCAGGCTGAACGGGTGAGCGTGTGGCTCCTCATGCAGGCGAGTACTCGTACGACTGACTTGATCGGCTGGGAGCAAGACCAGATTCAGTGCCGCTCCCCGCTCATGAAGTGAAAACCCTTTGGCGAGAAACTCCGTCACGCCTAACTCACGAGCCTGCTTCTTCCGTTCATCTGACCCCGCGCCGGTCAACATGATGACGGGTGCCTGTGGATCAACCGCCCGAATCTCTCTGGGAACCGCCAGCCCATCCATGTCGGGCATCTCAAAATCCAGGATCGTGACCTGTGGTCGCTCCCGACGAAACAATTCAATGCCTTTCTGACCGTCGCTTGCCGTCATCATATGGTGTTTCTTACGTCGTAACATGACGTGCAGCAACCCGCGGATCTTCTCGTCGCCGTCCACGGTTAGAATGTTCGCCATTGTCTCTCCTCCTGTGCATCTCTGAATTCGACGCGCTTCTATGCCGCTCGTTCCGTCTGGTTCGGCTGTGGAACCGCGAGCGTCTCACGCACCTTGCGGCCCAACGTCTGTGGAATGAATGGCTTTTGAAGAAAGGCGGTGCCAGGCTTCCATGCAGCCGTGGAGGTGAAGGCCTTGTCCGTATAGCCGGACATATACAGCACCTTCATCTCCGGCCGAATGGCGAGGACCTGTACAGCCAACTCCGGGCCGTTCATTCCCGGCATGATCGTATCGGTCAAGAGTAGGTGGATCGGCCTGGGTCCCTCTTGAGCAATACGCAGAGCGTCATTGACATGCTTCGCGGCGAGCACCGTGTAGCCGTACCGTTCAAGGATGGCCAGCGCCAGAGCCCGCACCATTTCCTCATCCTCCACGAGCAAAATGGTTTCAGAACCGCACAGTGCGTCATCGGGGGCGGAATCAGGTTTCGGCAGCTCGGCGTTCTCCTCGACAAGCGGCAGGTAAATTTTGAACGAGGTGCCCTTGCCCGGCTCGCTGTAGACCCAGATGTACCCGCCGCTCTGCTTGACGATTCCATACACCGTGGCCAGGCCCAGCCCGGTCCCCTTCCCGAGTTCCTTGGTGGTGAAGAACGGCTCGAAGATGTGGGCTTGCGTGTCCGTGTCCATCCCGCAACCGGTGTCGCTTACCGCCAGCATTACGTAGGGACCCGGCAGGACGGAAACGTGCGTTCGCGCATAGGCAGTATCCAGTTCGACATTCATGGTTTCGATGGTCAACTGACCACCTCCGGGCATGGCGTCTCGCGCATTGACGGCCAGGTTCATGAGCACTTGCTCGATCTGCCCGGGATCGGCTTTCACACGTCCCAGCGCGGGGTGGGGGCAGAGGACCAAGGTGATATCCTCGCCGATCAGACGCCGCAGCAGCTTCCCCATAGTGGACACCGACTCGTTCAAGTCCAAGACCTTCGGCTCCAAGACCTGCCGCCGGCTGAACGCGAGCAGTTGCCGGGTCAGCGACGCGGCCCGATGCCCGGCTTCCTTGATCTGATCGAGTCCGTTCCGCAGGAAGGGGTTGTCGAACCCGATGTCTCCCAACAGCATGTCGCTGTAACTGTTGATAACGGTCAAGAGATTATTGAAGTCGTGTGCGATCCCGCCGGCCAACTGCCCAATGCCCTCCATTTTCTGGGATTGTCGCAGTCGCGCTTCGCTCTCGCGCAGGTCCCTCTCCGCCTGTTTGCGTTCGACGGCATACCGCATGGCGCGTGAGAGGAGGTAGCCGTCCAGCCGCCCTTTCACCAGATAATCCTGTGCGCCTCTCCTCACGGCCTGAACCGCCATCGCTTCGTCATCGAGCCCTGTCAGCACGACGATCGGCACGTTCGGCGCCTCGGTCTGGATCTTGTTCAACGTCTCCAGCCCGTGGCTGTCCGGGAGCGAGAGGTCCAGCAACACCAGGTCGACCTTACCTTGGGCCAGCTGTGTCAGTCCGCTCCCCAGCCGATCGACACACTCCAAGTCTGCCCCGGCCTCTCTCCGTTCCTGCAACATTTCCCGAATGAGGCAGGCATCGTCTTCGTTATCCTCGATGAGCAGCACGCGCATGGGATCACCTCGCGGGTACAGGAATTTGTGAGATCGCGCCCCAATAGAGCTCAAACTGTTTGATGACGGCGTTGAATTGGTCCAGATCCACCGGCTTACAGATGTATGAGCAGGCACCCCCAGCATACGCGCGAATGATGTCTTCCTCGCGGTCACTCATGGTCAACATGATGATGGGAATGGACCGCAATTGCGGATCCGCTTTCATCGTCTCCACCACCTCAAACCCGTTCTTCTTTGGTATATTGATGTCCAGCAAGATCAGACCGGGCGGGCGCGTAACTTTGTATCGGCCCTCGCGTCGCAGATAGGCCAGGGCTTCTTCTCCATCCCGGACCGTATTGATGATATTCACCAGATTGGCCTCGGCGAACGCCTCTTGAATGATGACGATATCGTCTTCGTTATCTTCGACCAGCAGGATCTCCACAGGTCCCTCCTTCATGACGGATTCCTCTCCGAGGTGTGCGTCGATCCGAACGTGATGATGAACTCCGAGCCGCCGCCCTCGCGCGGCTGCGCCCAGGCGCGGCCGCCGTGCCGCTCGGCCACCTGCCGCACGATGGCCAGCCCTGCGCCCGTTCCTTCGACCTCCCGCCCCACCGCCCGCTGGAAGAGCTGAAAGATGCGTTCTGCATGCTCCGGGGCCACGCCCGGTCCACGGTCGCGGACGACGATACCCGATGAGATCTCCCCATCGCCTGGCCGATAGGGTGCCACCTCCACTTCAGGTGCGTGGCCGTTGGAGGTAAACTTCAGCGCATTCGCAATGAGATTAGAGATCGCTTGCGTGCCCCAGGTCTCATTCACTCGTAGTCGAGGGAGGTCGTTCGCGACCCGCACCTGCGCGCCCGTCTCCTTGATTCTCCCTTCCAATTGCCGCAGGGCTCCCTGCACCAGGCTCGCGCCCGCGACGTCTTCAACGGGCAGCTCCATCCGTTGCACACGCGAGAGCGCCAGCAGGTCGGTCATCAGTCGGTCCATGCGCTGCGCGCCGCGGACCACGCGCCGGAGAAAGTCCTTCCCCTTGTCGTCGAGGCGCTCGGCATACCGGTCATGCACCAGGCGCGAGAAATTCTCGATGGAGCGGAGCGGCTCGCGTAGATCATGCGAGGTGACATAGAGCAGCGTCTCCAGGTCCCGGTTCTTAAGGTGAAGTTCCACTGTTCGCTCCTGCACGCGCCTTTCCAACTCATCGTGCGCTTGACGCAGCGCCTCCTCCGTCCGCTTGCGCTCGGTTGTTTCAGTCACTACACCCATCATTCGGACGGGATCGCCCTTATGATTCCGATAGACAAGGCCCTGGGCGGCAATCCAGTGAAGAGATTGATCCGGCCACATGATTCGGCATTCCATGTTGAAGTGGCTGGTCGCGAAAGCCTCTTCAAACCTCTTTTTCACAAGGTCTCGGTCCTCAGGAACAACATGGGATAAGAAGATTTCGGAACCCCATGCGGGCTGAGGTGATGAATAGCCGAATATCTGGTCATGCTTAAGGGACCGAATCGCCGTATCATTTGTCAGATTCAGTTCCCACGCGCCCATTTGAGCAGAGTCTAAAGCAAGATTGAGTCTTTGTTCGCTCTCCTTCACAGCCTCTTCGGCCCGCTTACGTTCGGCTACTTCCTTCTTGAGACCCTCGCTGGTTTTCTCCACCTTGGTCTTCTCGACGTTGAAGTCCTCCAGGATGTTGAAGGTGGCGCGCTGCGTTTCCTCCAGGCGGGCCTTTTCCACGTTGAAGTCGTCGAGAATGTTGAGGACGGCCCGCTGAGTGCTCTCCAGGCGGGCCTTTTCCACGTTGAAGTCTTCGAGAATGTTAAGCACGGCGCGCAAGGTACTCTCGGGGTCCTGGACGCCTTCCCGGTCAGCCTCATGAGTCAATTGTGCCACGGTCTGTTGCTGCGCCATCGGTTTACCCCGCCTCGCCGAGCTTGTTCTTGAGTTCTTCGACCTCTTTTTTCAGCTCGATCATCTTCAACTCACGGCCGACCGTGAGTTTCTGGAATCGTTCCAGGTCCGCCAGCCGCGAGAGTTCCCGCTGCCGCTGCTCGATCACCTCATGCTCGGCCTGCTTCTGGGCGGTGACGTCGCGGGCAGCGGCGAAGACCCCCAGCACGTTACCGCGTACGTCCTTGTAGACGGAAGCGTTATAGAGCACGTCGGTAAGCTTGCTGTCCTTGTGCCGGATCGTCAGCGGGTAGTCCGCCACGAAGCCCTTGGCGAAGACCTGCCGGTAGCCCTCCCGGGCCTTCGCCGGCTCCGTGAAATAGTTCGAAAAGTCGCTCCCGATGAGCTGCTCCCGCGGCACCCCCGTCACCTTCATCGTCGCCTCGTTCACGTCCATGATCTTCCCGTCCGGGCTGATCGTGACCAGTGGATCGACGCTCGCTTCGATCAGGCTGCGCGCGTACTGCGAGGCGGAGCGCAGTTGTTCCTCTGCCCGTTTCTTTTCCGAGATGTCGCTGCTCATGAGCAGATAGCCAATGGGACTGCCCGAGGCATCGTTTCGGCGTGTGACAACAATGCTCGCCGCGAAACGCGAACCATCCTTTCGGACGCGCTCGAATTCGCCCTCTGCCAACCCCTTCTCATAGGCGGTTGTCAGCAGTTGTTCGACCAGGCCTGAGTCTATATCCTCGGGCGTGTGAAGGATCTTCGAGTCTTTGCCGAGGATTTCTTCCGCCGTGTAGCCGTAGTTCCGCTGTGCTCCCTCGTTCCAGGAGAGGATGCGCTGGTTGAGGTCCTTTCCGATGATGGAGTACTTGATCGAACTCTGCAGGATGTTGTCTAGGAAGTTCTTCGTTTCGGCAAACTCGCGCGTCACACGCGTGGATTCAGTGACATCGCGGGCGGCGGCGAACACCCCCAGCACGTTGCCGCGTACGTCCTTGTAGACGGAAGCGTTATATAAGACGTCGGTCAAGCTGCCGTTCTTGTGTCGGATCGTTAGCGGGTAGTCGGTGACGAAGCTCTTGGCGAAGACCTGCTGGTAGCCCTCCTGGGCCTTCGCCGGCTCGGTGAAATAGGTGGAAAAGTCGCTCCCGATGAGCTGCTCGCGCGGCACCCCCGTCACCTTGATCGTCGCCTCGTTCACATCCGTGATCTTCCCGTCCGGGCTGATCGTGACCAGTGGATCGACGCTCGCTTCGATCAGGCTGCGC
>JBGPVY010000001.1:0-45931 GCA_041491905.1 Nitrospiraceae bacterium
AAAGACGACTATCTAAAAAAAGCCGGTATTCATGCTCAGACCAATGCGGGCGTGGTCTCGCTGAGCGGCGAGGTTCAGGATTTCAAGACCAGTGCCCAAGCGTCCTGGACTGCCTGGCAGGTCCCCGGCGTGAAATCGGTGAAGAACGATCTCACGGTGAAGGAGAAGGCCTAAGGTCTTACTCCCAAGACACGCGAGCTCTACGTCCGTCGATATCCGACCACAGTGGTGTCGACGGACGACAGAGATTCTCGCTGAGTTAACTACTATGAACACGGCAGCGTGAGGAGGTGAACGATGAGTAAGGAAACCACCGTCAATCGAGCCTCGCCGGCAAAGCCGGCCGCCACGTCTCATGCCGGTCCTGGCAGTGAGAAGACAACTCCCGGTGAACAGGCCGTAAGGCGTGCTGAGGTTCATCAAGGTCGCGTTGCGCAACGCGCTTACGAACTGTATGAGCAACGGGGACGACAAGAAGGCCGGGCTCTAGAAGACTGGTTGAACGCGGAATCGCAACTGCTTGGGCGCGGGATTCAAGGTCAGGCATGGGTATGACCTATAGGCGCCGGTCGTCTCGTTGTTTCCTGCCTTCCTCCAGGAGGTGCCTCATGCGCGCTTCATTCTGGCGACGGTGCTGCCACTGCGACGCTTCATCCTCTCGCTCTGCACGGTCGTGCGCGTTCGGCCTGCGCACCGTGTTCCGAGGCGTACACCTGCGTCGTCCTCACCTGTCTCATCGCGACGCTCATGAACAAGTCAGAACTCGTCCGAGCGTGACGGGCCAAACGAGGTGGGAACCCAATCTGTCCACGTCGCGCCTTTCTCGCATGTTTCGCGCTTCACGCGCTACGGTCTGTGGCGCTGGCGGACTTTTTCAGCATCCTGCTAGTCGTGGAGGACGATATTAAGGAGGGAGCTGTGCACGTACAACCCGCCGCCGTTGTAGTCAATGAAGCCCAGTTTGCGGAACTTATTCATGAAGAAACTGACGCGGGAGCGTGTGGTGCCGATCATCTCGGCGAGCATTTCCTGACTGACCTTCGCGACCACCGGCTCCGGCTTGCCTTCTTTCCCAAAGTGGGCCAGCAGCAGGAGGATCCGCGCCAGCCGCTTCTCGCTGGAATTGAAGAGTTGATCCACCAAATCCTCTTGGATGCGAATCGAGTGAGCCAGCAGATAGGACATAAACAGCTCGGCGAACGAGGGCTCCTCGTGCAGCACACGGAGCATGGCGTCTTTGTCGATGCGCACGAGACTGGAGTCTTCCAGGGCGGTCGCCGTCGCCGTCCGAACAGTCTGTCCGGCAAGGCAGGATTCCCCCAAAAAGCTGCCCTGCTCCAGAATCGCGACGACGGCTTCTCTGCCCTGCTGCGAAACCACGGTCAACTTGACCTTGCCCCCCTGGATATAGAACACGGCGTCCGCCGCATCCCCTTGCGAATAGAGAACCTGCTTCTTGGGGGGCGTCAGACTCGTTTTGCCGCTCCCCACTTTGCTGAGGAACGTCTGGGGATTAAACGGCGTGGTTCGTTTGCGTGCCATGGGCTTCCTCTACATCAACGTCCTCCGCGCGAATACGACACTCCGTGCACCAAAAGTACGCCTACAACAGGACGCGCGCAAATTCTTCTTTGATGATCCGATAGCAATCGCAGGAAGACGCTTCAAGTCCCTTCCAGTCGAGTACGGTGATCTGGTTACGACCGTGCTTGATCAGGCCGGCTTTTTCGAGCGCTCCCGTGACAATGTTCACTCTGGCACGGCTCACGCCTAGCATTTCCGATAGGAACTCCTGCGTGAAGGCAAACACATCCCCATTCGTTCGGCCATGCATCATGAGCAGCCATCGGGCATATCGCTCTTGTACTGAATGTAAGCTGTTGCACCCCCCTGAAAGAGCGATTTGCATGAGAAGAGCGTGCGTGTAGCGACGCAGGATTGTGTCGAAGTGTTCGTCACTCTTCGCCGCCTGTTTAAAATCTTCGGCGCTCATCCGTCGGGCCTCACCGGAGACCTGCGTGATCCCAAGGGATACCGCCACATCTATTCCCAAAAAGGCCGGAATCCCAAGCACACCTTCATTCCCCACGGTGGCAATTTCGATGGTCGCTCCATTCTTCATCTCCGTCATCATGGAAATGACACACGTCAGCGGGAAATACACCGAGGTGATGGGGCCCCCTGGGTGATACAGAATGTCTTTCACTGAAAGCGAGACTCGTTGCGTTTTGGCGATGAGCCGCTCCCTGCTTGCCCCTGGCAACGCAGCGAGCAGCCCATTGGCGGGTGCATCGTCCACCCCACCCTTATGCAAAACCACCTCCGTTGTGGAAACGCTTATAAGCATGTCGCAACGACTCGCAATCAGATACGAGGAACTCTGGGAGGTATCCACTCCACCTGGACCGGTTCCTTGCTCGACGTAATCCTACACTAACACCCGCTCGTTTGTCTGTCATCAACGTTACACTCCGGGAGGCAACACGGTATACCGCGGAGTGCTGACCCGTGCGCGTACGAATGCCGTTGGCAGGAAACTTCATGTCGACTTGGTGACCTGCGACAGGACATCGTGCCATGAATCTTCGATGCCAGCAATGCTCTTGATAGATGATGACGCGACCTTTCTAAATGGGAAACTGGGGAGAGGACTAGATATGTATCTCTCCTTGTGAAGGAAATGAGTATGAAAAAACGGGTTGGTGTTGTCAATCGGGAGGCGACCACGCTGACATTTCTTGAGAACGAGCGTGTGCGGTGAGCGAGCCCCACCTATTCATCTCACGGACCCGTTATTTCTTCTGTGGGAGGACTTCATTTCCAATTTTACTCTTGTCTCTTTCAATCTCGCACGCACCGTTCTCGCAGACCTTCGCTTTTGCTTACTGTCTCTCCGTACAAGAATTCTTATCCTCTTGGCTAATGGCATTATCGAGGCATGGCTTCAGCTGTTCCTGAGCTGCCTTGAGACGGTCTACGCAAGGGCTATGTGCGTAGACAGGAGCGCCAAGAAACAGTAGTAAGAACAACGCGAACGCGAGTTTTACGTTCATAACAGTGCCTCCCGTGAGAAGTGCCGAGGAAACATCCACCGCGCACCGATGAATACTGCCCAATGGTTCATTGACATATCGCTGACCGTGGCCGAGCGTTATTGGATTCAAGCGATTTGGTCGGTGAAGCGCGTTCACTTCTGCTTTGCTCGCGACATTGTGTCCGAGCGTGAACTCCTTGTCGCTCGGAGGCCCAAAGGAACGTTGGTCTCATGGACTACGTCTTTGCGAGCCCAAATGGCAAGTTTCAAGCCGTGCTGCATATCGAACAATGCGACAGCACCATAGCTTCAACCTCCGTGCCGATGATTCTTCGCATCGGCAGACCGAGTCCCTCTCGATAGAACGTCAGCGATCGTTCTACATCGTCCACCCGATGGTGATGCGTGGTTTCACTTTATCTCCACGGTCCCGCCCACGCGCATGAAGGAGAAGAAACTTGAGATCAGTACCTATACACAACATGATGCCTCGTCACTAGCAGGATGCTGAAAGAGTCTGCCAGCCTCTCACGTGGACGACGCGCAATCCCTGATTCCGAGTGTCTCGCCTTTCCCGCCAGTCTCGCGTGGCTCGTGCGGCTATCCTGCGCAGCCCGGCGTCACTAGCGCCATTCGACGGCGCCGAACCCAGTGCTTCCAAGGAAGGTGTAGGCAAGGGTGACGGTTCCCACCGTCTGGTGCCTGTCGGGCAGGTCGGGATACTGCGCATCCCGCTGCGACGCGACGTACTTGAGCGCGATGGCATGGCGGTCATACACACGCACGGTGAACGATGCCGTCCCGCGGGCGATGGTCTCCGATCCTCGATTCTCGGTGGAACCCACGCCGCTGACGTAGTACTCGTGCGCTGTCACGTTGACCATGGCCCTGTCGCCGAGAATGAGACGGAGCTCGAGGAGCGCCTGCGGGGTGGCCCCGTAGTGATAGTCGCGTTCACCCGAGCCGTGGATGGTGCCCGCCGCGCCGTAGCCGACGCCGCCGAGGGCCGTGCCCTGGAGCGCCACCGCCTGCGAGAGCCACCACTGGGCGGTGGTACCGAGGTTGAGGGCCGTGCTCGAGACGCGAAAGACCTGCGGCGAGATGTAGTCGTAGGTCCCGTAGAGGCCCCATACCCCGCGATAATAATCACCTACTCCGTACGGCGCTCCTACAAGGAGGCCCCGGATGACAATGTTCTCGAAGGTGTTGGCGGTGGAGGCGGTGAATTGGAAGTTAAAATAATCGAATGGACGTGTGTAGCTATAGCCGGGCTTCCCTGGCAGCCCGTAAGCCAGTTGGAAGTCTGCGGTCGCCTCATTCTCTCTGAAACGCGAAACGATGCCGTGGCCCCTCATGACTGTATTCAAGCTTGTGCCGAGCTGAAACCGCGTAGAGATGGCCGGATCGTGGCTTGGGAACACGGCGTCGAACCGATTGCCGAAGACGAGGCGGTTGAAGCCGGTGGGCGGCGAGAGCGCCGCCGCGCCCAGCTCTCGCCAGAACCCGGGCGGGCCGCCGTCATTCTCGAGCAACAGGCTGGCCATCCGGAAGAGCGGTTCTCCCAAGAAACTTCCCGCGATAGGAGTCGTGATCTGGTCGTTGATGGAGGGAGGCCCGGTCTCGCCCCCCAGCTCCCAGAGAACGCTGCCGGCGGTGGCATACCCGAACGATTCCCAGAAGCTGAGGCCGGTCGATCGCGCTAATCCATAATAGATCGATCCCCCATAGGGATGCAGGAACTGGTTCGTACCGAACGGGTCCCTGTCGACCACCCACTTGGAATCGGTCAAGTTCTTCCAGAACGACTTGGTGCCGGTACGGTATATATCCTTCGGGTCGGTGAAGTGCCGGTCAAACTGATTCAACAGGAAGAGGTATCCGATAAGCTCGACAGCCGGGATAACGTAGCTCTTCCCAGCCCCGGTCTCCCAGTTCAGGAGCTGTTTTGGCCCCTCGTCGGGGGTAGGCGGGCCGATGGGAGCAGCCTGTGGCGCTGTCGGCGATGTAAGCGCGTCGGAGGAGGTGCGCTCCTGTGCGAAGCCTACACCCGGCGTTACGAGGGCGAGGGCGAGGGCACCGGTGAGGAGCGCCCAAAGGAACTCACTAGCATGCGGGGATCTGCTCACCTCCAGCGCGTTGCCGAACCGGCCCTCGGGGACTGCGCGTGTCTCGATTACTGGGTGCGGCTGATCAACTGAATAGCTCCTCGGAATAAAACCGGACGAGACTGGCTCATGTTCATGCAAGCCCGTTCTCCCAATAGACATAGTTTGCACCGCTGTTTCTGAGCAAGACCTTGAGATGCGTGACGCTAGATCATGTGTGACCGCTTGTGACGGGTAGTCAGACTCAACCTGGTCCACCGCGAGAGGTTTATTCGAGTCTTGCACGTAACTGGCCATGTGTTCCCCAATCTCAACGTCCCCAATGGCACCGTGATCTCTTGATTCACGTCAGGAAAGGAGGTCTCGAGCGCGAGGTCACGATGCAGGGGGTGTCCCATCACCACGCTGACATTTCTTGAGAACGAGCGTATGCGGTGAGCGAGCCTCACCTTCTCACCTCAAGGACCAGTTATTTCTTCTGTGCTAGGACGTCATCTGTATTTTGACTTTTGGCTCTTTCAATCTCGCACTCACCACTCTCGCAGGCCTTCGCTTTTGCTTGCTGTCTCTCCGCACAAGAATTCTTATCCTCTTGGCTAATGGCATTACCGAGGCATTGCTTCAGCTGTTCCTGAGCTGACTTGAGACAGTCTACGCAAGGGCTTTGTGCGAATACAGGAGCGCCAAACAAGAGGATTGGGAACAACGCGAACGCGAGTGTGACGTTCATGACAATACCTCCCGTGATAAATGCCGAGGACACATTCACAGCGTGCCAATTGATTCCTACGCAATGGATCCTTTGAATAACGCTGAACGTGTCTCTCCGCGTATCAGCCGCGATTACCCAACTTGATGGCAGATTGGATTTCGGCGAGGACGCGCAACTTTTGTGTCATGTCTAGGCCCTGAGATTCCGCAAGATCATGGGCACAGAACTGCAGGAGGGGGATCAGCGTGCGGCACTCATCCCGCAGATGTTGATCGAAGGTGAAGCGCCGCAAGCTGGGGTCGACCATCTGACAGGCCTCACGTTCATACAGGGGATCGGCATGATCGAGCCGGCGCAGCGTCTCCACTTCCTTCTCCAACGAGGCCCTAAGTTGTTTGGTCAGCGCGAGAAGGAAGTCCAACCGTAGGCGGCCGTCAGTCCATTGGGTGGCGATGTGCTCATCGAGAGACGAATCGGGCACGACTGCCCTGCGGATCGTGCCGTTGGTGGCACGATTCCATTGTCTCAACCATTCACGGGCGATTCCGAGTGAATTATAGATCACGGCGACGCCGGCTACAGTGCCCAACAACAAGATGAGAACGAAGGTAATGTCCAGATTCTGCATAATGGCTGGCCCGTGACCGTTGCCGTTCACTCATGAGAGTGTCCGGTCAAATTCCTGCGTACAGAACAATTTCGACGCGTCGATTCAGTTGCCGCCCGTCTTCAGTCTCATTGCTCGCGATCGGCCGGATGTCCCCATACCATTCGACAATAAAGCTCTGCGAATCCACTCCGTCCCCCTTCAGCGCACGTACTGTTTGAGTCGCTCGGGCTTTGGATAAGGCCAACTTCTCGAAATACTGGCTGGAGCCATCGGAGGCCGAGGCCTTGTCAGCGTGCCCTGCCACTCGGATTTCCTTGAAAGAAGCCGTCTTAAAGAGAACTCCCATCTGCTTCAACACTTCGATGCCATCCGGCTTGAGCTCATAGCTTCCGGCATCGAAGAGCAGTCGTTCAGCAATCACGACGGTAAGATGGTCGCTGGCCCGTTGCATCGTGATGTCACCATCGCGCAATGCCGTTCGAAGGACTTGCTCCAACTCATTCTGCACCTGCCTCAGCCGTTGCTCAGCCCTGTCTGCACAGCCGATCGCTAGAGTCAGGCTCATCAGAACACTCGCAAGGAACGTCACGGTTTTCACGGTCTCTCTCCCTCTATCACACGCGTGTCACCGAACTGATCATGCACCTCCACATCCATGACGAGAACCGGACACGTCCCGCTACGATGCCTTGTGTATGGAGACAGGTCCCATGATTTATACCATGAACGATGAGAAGATCGGCGCATTGCTGCACTCTCTTGGTTCCACTGAACTGCAACGCTAAGCCGCCGACGAGTGCCAATTCCCCGACAAGGGGCAGTCAGCGGAATGGTCCCTTTCTTGTCGACCGTGTCTTGGAGAGGGCCGAGGTCGATCACCTTTTCGTTGGTTGTGTAGGGGATGCCTTGTAGGCGAACGCCACGACGCCGAGCATGATGAGCGCAATGATGAGCGCAATGCCGAGAATCGCTAGAGTTTTCATAGTCATGTCCTTCGCATGAGGCCACACCGCCTGCTTCTTCCGCGCGACGCCAGTCCCTGACCACCGACCAGGGATGCCGCGCGAGGGCTCCAACAGTCGTCAACGGTCTCTCAGTGCGCCGGCCTATCGAGCCGACCGGTTAGGGCCAGGATGACCAGAACAGGAGAGTTAACTCAGCCCCCACTTGGGCAATATCCCCGGCTCGCGCTGTGCGGCCAAGTGGGCAGTACGCCAACGAGCAACAAAATCAGCACGACGGTCACAATAATCGTCATCTCGTGTCTCATTTTCTCACGCGTTCACCCGCGGCCTATCATCTGTGACTATGCACTACGCCGTCATGCCTTTTTCTCGCCAGACAGCCGTTCACGCTCCCACTGCATGGCCGTGCGCCCGGCCTCGACCGCCTCGGTGACCACCGCCTGCTTGTCTTTGATGAACTCGCGTCCATTGTCCACCGCCTGGTCCATGACCTGGGTGGCCGTATCGGCCAACTCATGGACACGCTCTTCGGCTCGCCGCGCATACCCGCGCAACTGCTCCCGTGACTCACGACCCGACTGCGGCACCACCAACAGCGCCACCGCAGCCCCCACCAACCCTCCACTCACAAACGCCAATCCCACCGCTCCCAGTGAACACCCTCTATCATCTGCCATTGACTGTCCCTCCTTCTCGATAAATGTGTGCCTTGACGACGCTCGTCGTGGCCCTGAACGCTGCCACCATGTTGGCCAGGTTGACCAGGAACGATCGGCTCGAACCCTGTACCGTCTCATGGACCCGTTGCACGGTGTCGCCCAGTGCCCCCGCCGCATGCAGCAGTACCGCCGCATGCTCGACCCCACCCCGCGCATGCTCGACGAGCGCGTTCAGTTTCTCCGTCGTCGCCCGCATCTCCTTGAGCAACAACGGCAGCTCGGCGTTCATGCGGACCAATAGGTATTCCGATTCCGCCACCGGTTTCCTGAGTCGTATCAACAGCGGAACCAGTGAGCCGACCAGCACCGCCAACGCCCCCGCCCCCCCCCACAGGGCAATCTCGACAATCATAAGACTCCTCCTCCGCTATCAGACTCCCGCTAGATCAGCAGGCCCCTCCACGTACCGTCTTATCGAAGGACACCGAGAAACCAAAGGGCGACGAGCAACGTGAACGGAACTCCCAGCAGCCAGAGAATCAACCCTTTTCCCATGATGGCATCTCCTTTCTTGCCCGGCTAACGACCGGGCTCATGCGCATGCGGGCCCAGCTCCTTCAGGAGGCTGGCCAGATCCTCTGCATGCTCTTCTTCCTGCGCAAGAATCCCCTCCAATACTTTACGAGTCGTGGGATCATCAGTGCCGACATAGGTGACCATTTCACGATAGCTGTCGATCGCGATCCGTTCGGCAATCAGGTCTTCCGTGATCATCTCCACCAATGAATCCCCTTCAACATATTCCGAGTGGCTCCGGCTCAGAATCCCTTCCGGGGACAGATTTGGCTCACCCCCAAGTTGGACAATGCGTTCGGCCAATTGATCGGCATGGGCTTGTTCCTCTATGGCATGCTGGAGAAACTCGCCTTTCACGCTTAGGGAACTGATCCCGGTGGCCATGAAGTAATGGCGCTTATAGCGAAGGACGCAAACGATTTCTGTGGCGAGGGCTTCATTCAGCAGCTTGATCACCGTCTCCGCTTTGGCCTTGTACCCCGCTGTCATGGCGCCGTCCTCAATCCCTTGTCGTGCTCGAGCCCGGAGCGTCTTCACATCAGTCAGACCGATGGCTTCTTTTATGATTCCTTCTTTTTGCGGAGTGCGAGGCGCTCTTGTTCCAGGTTGCACCGTCATTGATGTGGGTTCTTTCACAATTTCCTCCTGTCGGGGAGTCCCCCCCCGTTTCTATTTTGTCCATCATGAGTCGCCCAAGGCGTTCCTTTCATCCTCGTGCGGTTTCCACCAAAGCCGGCTCGCAGAACTGCAGCCGCTTCTCCACTGACTTCCAATCGATGTTGGAGAAGAACGCCTCGATGTAGGACGCTCTCTCTGCAGGCTTGTAATCGAGCAGATACGCGTGTTCCCACACATCCATGACGAGGATCGGAATGAACCCCGCCATATGCCCATGTTCATGAAGACTGATCCAATAGTTGGAAAGACGGCCGCTCGCTGGGTTCAAGGAGCACACCGCCCAGCCGACCCCGCGTAGCATGCCCACGCCACAAAAATCCGTCTTCCAGAGGTCAACGCTCCCATAACTGTTTTCTGCGGCTTGGGCAAACAGAGAGTGCCTGCCCGGATGATCCGCAGCCCCGTGCGTCAAATTACCGAAGTAATGCTCGTGAAGCACCATCCCGTTATATTCAAATCCCAGCCGCCTGGACAGTTCGGAATAGGCCGGCATTTCCTCATGATCCACCTTGCCATCCTTTAAAAGATCGAAAATATGTTCATTCAACTCATTGGTGGCGTTGACATACCCTTTATACAGGCCCATATGCATGTCCATCGTCCGGTCGGATATTCCTCTCAGTCCATGCAAATTAAACCCTTGGGGCTTATGCGTTTCGAGGGCCTTGATCATGATGTCTCCTTCCTTGTCGTCCCTTTTGGCTATGCCTGTACTCGTTGGATCCGATCGTCGGTTGCGGGATGCGTCGCGAAGAAGCCTCCTGCCCCCGCACCTTCGACCTGCATCAGCCACGTCAGCGTGGTTGCCATGATCCGTTTGCCATCGCGCCCAGTACGCTGTAGGAGCTCGGCGCCATGGCGATCAGCCGCGTATTCCGCGTCTCGCCCGTAAGGCCGCGCGATCAACAGATCCCCGGCGATCGGCACCAGCCCTGCGCCCGGCACACCGAACGCGTTGAGCAGGACGGCGGCAATATTCGTCCCGGTCCCGATGGTCTGCAGCTTGGTCACGTGTCCGAGATCCGCATGCGCGACCTCATGCGCAAGGATGCCTGCGAGCTGCTCATCGTTCGCCTTCATAAGAAGTCCGGTCGTCACATAGAATTCGCCGCCACCTGCATTGGCGGCATTGATGTGGGAATCATCCATCAGCCCGATGCGGACCTGATCCAGCGGGATCGGGTGATCCATCTTCTGCAGTAAGGGGGTCATCAGCGTTCTCAGCCGCTCGGCTTGTTGTGGATCTAATTGTCGCCCCTCCGGGGCCGATTGCTTGCCGGCAGTCGGCGCCGGTGACCCGGACGGCGCCTGCGAGGTGTGCATCGGACAACCTGACATCAAAAGGACCAAGCCAAACGCAGAGGCAATGGGGCGCCATGAAAAGGAGGGTCGGCTCAGGGGCATGGTTACGCCTTTCTCAAGACCTTATGACTTCTCTTTCAACGTGAGATCGTTCTTCACGGATTTCACACCGGGGACTTGCCGGGTCGTCCAGGACGCTTGGGCACTGGTCGTAATGTCTGGAACCTCACCGGTCAGCGAGACAACCCCCGCATTGGTCTGAACATTAATATCGGCGTCCTTGACACGCGAGTCCTTCATCAGTTGCGAATCCTTCGCGATGTGCTCTTTGACGCGTGCAGTAATGGCCTCATCCTTCTCCTCCACCGCGTCGCGTGTAGACAGGGCGATCACCTCTAGGTCGTTCTTCACGCTCTTGACGCCATCGAGCCCTGCGGTGATCCCCTCCGCCGCACGCTTCGCCATGTCGGAATCGACCTTACCGCGGAGCATCACCCGGCCCCCTGTGGTCTCGACCTCGATCTGTCTCCCTTTGACCCGGGAATCGGCAGCGAGGGCGATCTTGGTTTTCGCCGTCAGCCATGAGTCGTTGACCAGTGCCTTCTCTTTGGATACGTCAACGGCGGTGGCCGGTGTCGCGATGAGCGCCGCGCCGACAACCAGAGCGGTGCAGAGCGTGACCAAATAGTGTGTCTTCATGATCTTCTCCTTAACTAAAATGTGAGCTTACTCAGTGATCCATCTCTTCTTGATGACTTTTCCTCAGCGCGTCTTTTCCTTCGTGGCTTCCGGCTGAAACCGCTGATGCCACTGATCTGCCCGCTTCATGAGTTCCTCTTTCTTCTCGCCGTAATATTCCTGAACTAAGGTGACACAGTTCTCACCGTACCGTTCCTGGAGCTGGCCGAGAATCATGTCGAAGCTTCCTTCGATCCGCTGCAAGTCATCATTGGTAAACTTGCCCCACTGCTGTTTCAGTTCGCCTCTGAATTGCATCCATATCCCCTTGAGTTGATCCGCATTCATGGTTTCCTCCTCCTGTGTGAGATGGCGCTGCCTCAGCAAACCAAAGAGTCGCGGCTTTGAAGGAGCGCGAGTCAGCGCTTAGCAATCGAGTCCACATGGACGGTAGACGATGAACCCGTGTCCGCGATGATTTTATCCCCCACACGAATGTTGTCGTTCCGAACGGTCGCAGAATTTGTTTGGAGGTGTACGTCCCTTCCCGTTAAGTCCCTGACGACGTACCCGTTCTCGTCAGTCCATACGACTTCTCCTTGGACGATGTGAGGACTGTCGAGTCTGTACATGGTCGTCACATACGGGGCATCGGAAGGCATCGGATTCGTAATCGCCACTACCTTGTCTCCTACCGTGATGTTACGATCGAATCTGGTTGTGTTGTCCACCCGGAGACGCATGTCCCTGCCGCCTGACTCCCTGATGACGTATCCGTCCCCGTCAATCCGCACCACTTCTCCTTGAAGGACGTTAGGATTACCGAGTTTGTACATACTGTATATCGAGGCATCGGAAGGCATCGTACTCGTAATTACCACCACCCTGTCTTGTGTTCGGATGTCCCGATCGAGTCTGGTCGTGTTGTCCACGTGGAGACGCACGTCCCTGCCGGAATTCTCTTTGACCACGTAATCGTTCCCGTCCTGCTGCTGGACAATACCTTCTACCGTTTGGATGCGAGGCGAGGCGTTGGCCGAGGGCTGAGCCGACTTACTTGTGCCGCGTGTGATTGAGGTAGCATAGGCACTTGAAGGCGGGCCATCGTATCGTGCCACTACGGTATCCCCAACTGCGATATTATCTCTCACGGTATTTCTGTCGGAAACGACGCGTATTTGTCGTCCGGATAGTTCCCTGATGACATAGGCGTTGCCTTCGTTCCGTACGACTTGACCCTCGATTACCGGCGATTGGGACTGAAATACTGGTCTCATAGGCGCGGTCGTGGAGGAAGGGGGGCTATCTGCCGCGCAACCCGTTAATCCAACAATCAACAGGGTGGCCAGTGCAAAGTGTGTCGTAGGTTGGTTCATGACATTGCTCCTTTTCCAAGAGGTTTTATTGCCTATTGTCGACGCCTAAACTAACAGCTATTTCCTTGGTGATCTGGTCACAATTGCTCACAGTCTCTGAATGTATTGAATGGTGAGACGGGTTACGTAGCCACCGGGTCCGCCCGTTATTCGCGTTTCCGATCTCAGCGTTGGCTGCCTTGCCCGGTGCTGCCGTCAGCACATCTTTTCCTTCGTGGCTTCCGGCTGAAACCGCTGCTGCCACTGATCTGCCCACTTCATGAGTTCCTCTTTCTTCTCGCCGTAGTGTTCCTGAACTAAGGTGACACAGTTCTCACCGTACCGTTCCTGGAGCTGGCCGAGAATCATGTCGAAGCTTCCTTCGATCTGCTGCAAGTCATCATTGGTAAACTTGCCCCACTGCTGTTTCAGGTCGCCTTTGACCTGCATCCATTTCCCCTTGAGTTGATCCGCATTCATGGTTTCCCCCTCCTGTGTGAGATGACGCTGCCTCACTGTTCGTATCGATCTGGCCCCGTCATCCATAGTCTTCCCGTTGCTGACCATTATGGCTAGAGGACCGGCAGCGGTCTGGTCTGAATTGCTCAGATATAAAGAATTGTTCCGGTAGCAGCTTGACGCTGCACCCGCTTGTGCGACTGGAATTGGGTTTTGGGCCGAACTCTTTCAACAGGCTGGCGAGATCTTCTGTCGGAGAGTGTGAGTTGTGCGTGACGCTAGATCAGTGGGCCGCTTGTGTCGAATAGTCCATGAGACGTCATCACAATCGACGACAGCCGTTTCCCTGGATCAATAAAAGCTGGACTCGCCTCTACATCGTCCGGGCGGGTACTCTCAAATACTTGAAATCAATAGACATTTTTATTTCGGTTTGATAGTGTGCAAAATCAATGGCGCTCTTGATTCAGACAGTGCGCAGCGGGGACCCTCCTCCTCTCAAGTGTCAGTCGCTCACTCGCGTAGCCATTGCTTCCCGCGCCTCAGTGTTTTTCTTGGGTTCACTCCTGCTTCTGGTCTCAACTCCCGATATGGCGTGTTCTTATACCCAGGGCGATCTCTATCGCCAGGCCAAGGCGTCGACCGTTTTGATTGTGGGTATTAACGATGAATCCAATGCCCTCTCGTTCGGCAGCGGTGTGTTCATCTCGGAGCAGGGCCTGGTCCTGACCAATGCCCACGTGGTGGAAGATTCCACCCGACTTTTTGTCTATATCCGCAATCAAGCAATCGATTCGGGGGCAACTGTACTTGCGATCGACTCCGATCTCGATCTCGCCGCACTCCGCATCCAAACAGACCGTCCGGTTCCGTTCCTTCGGTTGGCGGCGGACATTCCTGACGAAGGCACGCCGACGATCGCGGTCGGATATCCGCGTATATCAGATGTCTTACACATGGGATTGACGCTGCATGCGTCGGTCATTCCGATGACGATTACCGGTGCGGCCATGGGACGGTCCAGAACGGCAGGGTTGCCGGTTCCCTTCGTGCAAACCGTGGGGATGTTGAACGCCGGGAGTAGCGGAGGGCCGCTGGTGGACAGCGAGACCGGTGAGCTCGCGGGGCTGGTCGTACATACCGTGCCCTATTTGGAGCAGGTCAAGAATGATCGAGGCGAGCGGCTGGGCACGGCCATGATGCGAGCCGGCCTCAGTTATTCCATCCCTGTATCTCGGCTGCGCGACTGGTTACAGAAGAACCGCATTCCCTTTCCGACGAAGCAGACGGGTGAGATTCCTTTCACACCACTAGAAAAGGAACGCCCAACTCGTGCATTTCTCACGACCGCGCACCTCCTTCATCTGATGGCGGCGGTCCTGCACCAGGATCGCGATCTCCTGGATCTCGCCATTCAACATTATGAATCGGCCTTGCAACTCGAACCGGAACGGCCTGACGTCTTACGGAATCTCGGGCTCGCGTTGGCGGCGACGGGAGAGACGGACCGGGCGCGAGTGACGTATGAGCGGGCCTTCGCCCACACACCGAACGATCCCGTGCTCTTAAAGAATATGGGCGAACTCCGGTATCGCCTGCGAGACCCTCAGGGAGCGGCGGAACTGTATCGAGCGGCCATTCGACAAGACGCCTGTTTGGTGAGCGCATCCTTAGGGCTGGGCACGGTCCTACAGGCACAAGGTCAAGTGGAGGAAGCGAAGCAGGTCCTCAGGCGTGCAGCGGCCTGTCCGTCGTCTTCGTCCGATGCAGCCTATCACGTGGGCCTCGCGTTGGAGCAACAGGGGCTAGGACGCGATGCATTACAAGTATGGGAGGATGTTCTTGGGCAAACCCCTAGTGCCTCGGTCAACGAGCGGCCCATGCTCAATAAGATTCGGCAGCGAATCGCCCAACTTCGCGCCCAACTCACGGCCCAGGACCGAGGGGTCAATATGGTGCCGGTTGCCTCAAACGCACCATCCTCCGTGCCCAAAGACGCCCACTAAATTCCAACTCACCCGCTCGTCTCGTTCCCAGCCTAGCGATTCGTCGTCAAAAAACTAGGCAACTTCCGCGGTGTGGTCAAAATTGCTCAGATAGCGCGACTCTGGAGAGCGTATGGTTAGCGGTATGCGTGTTGTACATCTAACCGAGGAGGCTCCCATGGTATCTATTTCCAAAATCGTCGGTGTCCTGTCGTGTGGTTTCTTGCTGTGCCTCGGGCTATCCAACGCGGCGCAGGCAGAGCATGCACCTGCGCCCTCAGACCTTATGAAAACTGACTCCGTAACTGATCGGCAAGGTTTTCAATCTGATGATGACAAGCAAAAGAATGTGAACAATGAGAAGGGAAGTAACCGGGCAGAAGGCGCCAAAACGATCGAGGGCGAACTGTTCCGCGTCGAAGACGGGAACTATTTCGTCAAGGTGAAGGACGGGAAGGAAGTACGTTTGCATACAGATAAAACTACCCAGATGATGGGAGAAATCAAGAAGGGTGATCGTATTGAGGCGAAGGTGAACGATCAGAATCACGCGCTGTCGATTCGCTCGGCCCGATGAACTGATGCCGGTCACGGACATGAAGCTGGTCGTACGACTGACTCCACTCTCGAATCAAGCAAGACCGGTTTGATGGGACAGTAGTAATTGTCTCAGTGAATGCCTGCAGGTCGCTACGTCATAGGGTAGCGACCTGCCGACTCTTTGAGCGATGCCGTGGGAACGAATCGCACAAAAAGTCTCTATCCCGCCATGACAAGACAAGGGGAGCGGAGAGTACCCATGACCGGTCTAACGAAGGCTCCTGACTGCTTATGGTCGATCGTCTTGACAGGGGTTGGGGGGTATGCCCCTCTCCTTCTCGCCTGCGTATTGCTCGCAGCAGCTTGCACCAATCCGGCGGTGCATCGGGCTACTCCCATGGATTCCCTTCCTCCATCGATGACGTCCCAGCCCGGTGACCGCCATGGCCTCGCCGGTGAATGGGAATATGTAGACGTCGCCGCTGTCCTGCTGACACTCGACGAGCAGGGCAACGGTCACTATGGTTGGAAAGGCGGGCGATTCGAGACACACACGCTCAACGATCATACATGGCATGGCATGTGGTTTCAGAAGGAGAATGACCGAGATGGGGGATTTATGGCCGAGTTGTCACCAGATTTCTCAGAAGGGGAGGGACGCTGGTGGTACAGCCGCATCGGAGCCGACCATGCACCCATGCAAAAGGGCGGAACGTTTCATCTCTCCAAGAAGACTGCTATTCTAAACCACAGCGATACTTCACCGACACCGTGAGAGCTTCTCACGCCTTAGCCGATGATCGGCAGGGAACCACATGGAAGGAGTGTCAGGCCGTTTATTCAGCGCTGGCTGGGCCGCCCTAGGCCGATTGAATAACAACATGGTTACACCTCCTGTGGAGTAGAAATCACATTTGACTAGGAACAGACACTCACTCATGCCAAGGGTCGACGTTCTGCTGTGCCGAAATAGTTTATCCGCAGCCTGCCAGGTACAGATTGGGCCAGCCTTGCGGACTGGCCCAATCTCTGGGCCTGAACTTCTCCGTTCGTATCTCCGAACCTACATCTTCGGCTTTGCTTGTTTAATGGACGATGCATGGCCCTTATCCGTGGCCTGGGCCTCGATCTTGTCACCCGCTTTGAAGGTGCCGTCCAGCTGAGAGGTCTTGTCCACATGCAGACGGACTTCCTTGCCGGCCGTATCCTTCACCACGTAAAACTCCCCGTCGATCTTCAGCAGGTCCCCTTTGATCGTCTGGGTGCTTGGCTCGGCCATGTCACCAGCCGCGAATGAAAGGGATGCCATCCCGACACCGAGGATCATTGCGAACATGAACGGAACGATGAGCTTCTTCATGACGGAACCTCCTTGTAAATGATTGCGTTGCATGCAATTGCGTTGACTCAGTCGTTTCGAACCGACACGAGCGATGCGCTTCCCAAGGCCTCCTCAGGCCTTCTCCTTCACCGTGAGATCGTGCTTCACAGACTTCACACCGGGGGATCTGCCGGGTGGTCCAGGACGCATTGGCACTGGCCATGATGTCCCTTACCTCTCCGGTCAGCGAGACCACCCCCGCATTAGTCTGAACAGCAATATCGGCTTGCTTCAGATGTGCGTCCTTCGCGATGTGTTCCTTCACGCGTGTCGTGATGGCCTCATCCTTGTCCTCCACCGCGTCGCGAGTAGACGGGGCAACCACCTCAAGGTCGTTCTTCACCGTCTTGACGCCGTCGAGCATTTTGGTGATCTCCTCCGCCGCCTGCTTGGCCGCGTCGGAATCGACCTTCCCTCGGAGCATCACCCGTCCCTCTGTGGTCTCGACATCGATCTGTCGCCCTTTGACCCGGCCATCGGCAGCGAGGGCAATCTTGGTTTTCGCCGTCAGCCACGAGTCGTTGACCAGTGCCTTCTCTTTGGATACGTCAACGGCGGTGGCTGGCACCGCGATGAGTGCCGCCCCGACAACCAGAGCGGTGCAGAGCGTGACCAAATAGTGTGTCTTCATGATCTTCTACTTAACCGAAATGTGAACTTGCTCGGTGATCCAGCTCTCTCTTCATTACTTCCCGTCAGTGCGTCTTTTGTTTTGTGGCTTCCGGCTGAGACCGCTGATGCCACTGGTCCGCCCACTTCATGAGCTCATCCTTTCTATCGCCATACCGTTCCTGGGCTTTGCCGACAAACTTGTCGTAGTTGCCTTCGATCTGCTGCAGGTCGTCATCGGTAAACTTGCCATACTGCTGTTTCAGTTCACCTTTGAACTGCATCCATTTCCCCTTGAGTTGATCCGCATTCATAATATCTCCCTCCTGTGTGAGATCGCGATGTCTCCATGTTCGTTTCGATCTGTCACTGTCATCTCCAAACCTCCTCTCTTACGGCCATTATGGCGAGAAGACCGGCAGCGGTCTGGTCAAAATTGCTCAAGGGGAAAAAGTGATGCAGTTGCAACTCGCGGTTGTAGTCAATGAAGCCCGGTTTGCGGAACTTATTCATGAAGAAACCTACGCGAGCGCGCGTGGCCCCGACCATATCGGCCAGCGTGTCCTGACTGATCTTTGGAATGACCATCTCCGGCTTGCCTTCTTTCCCGAGGTGGGCAGCAACAGATCACATGCTCCTGCTGAATCGCCCGGGCAATGATTCGGTAGGATTCCAGCAGCACGCGGCCGTTTTCCAGAACACGCGGGTGAGTAAAGGATACAGTCTCGGTTCGGAGAAGACGACTTGCGCAGCCGCAAGACTTTCAGCATGCGGCTTGAGGCGTTCGACGCCGAAGAGCTCGGCGCGGATGGGCTCTTCCAAGTCAGGAACGATGCAACGGGTGGTCGGACTGTATTGATCGAGTGCAGAGTGACTAGCAGGCTGCGGAAAAATCATTTCGGCACAGCAGAAATTCGATGGCCTGCACGTATGGGACAAGAGGAGAAAACCCCCGCCAGTCTCGCACATCTCGCGCGGCTATCCTGCGGGAGTGTTCTCCTGTTGTGCCACACGTGAGAGCCATCGAGGCTCTCGCGAGCCAGCAAAGTTTTTCCGCAGCCTTTTAAATCCGACCAGTCAGCAACAGCACGACCAAGACCAAGAGGACCAAGCTTAGCCCGCCGCTGGGGCCGTAACCCCAGCTCGCGCTGTAAGGCCAAGTAGGCAACGCGCCAACAAGGAATAGGATCAGGATAATGAGGAGTATGGTGCTCATATATCACCTCCGTTTAAGAATGTTTTTGACCTAGTATAATGCATTCAACCACCGGCCATGCTCTAACCTGACAGCCACATCTCTTGTAGTCTGTTCATAGTTCCTCGCAGTACGGAGTCAGGATCCTGGGGCCATCGGCTTCACCGAAAGGCGTTCTGACACTCGGGCATCAGACGACGTCAGGATTGAGGCTGGATCTATTCTGCACCGAGCACGACTCGCAATCTGGTCAAAATTGCTCGAATCGGAAGAATTACCAGGACCCATCAGGCGGTACCGTTCACTTGTTGGGACCTTTCAAAACGTGGCGAGGCTACCTGTTTTCGATCCTGATCACGAGCGCGTGCGCGTGGGTCGAAGGTCTTGATATGGCAACGGGGCTGGTATTTTCTCTCGCGGCCTTGCTGGGAGATAGCGTGACGAGCTTCATCAAGCGGCGTTTTGGACTGGTCTCGGGAGGGCACGCTCCAGGTCTCGACCAGGTCCTTGAAAGCCTGCTCCCGATCCTCGTGGTGCAACACGGGTTTGATCTTGCCCAGTCGGGTATGCTCGGCGTCGTGATAACCTTCATCATCATCGGCCTCATCTTTTGGCGCTATTACCGCCCGTGTCCCTCGCCGACTAACCGTCCAGTATGCCTTGCTGCGCATCTTCCGCATAAATTTTTCAACATGTGCAATTGTGAACAGATTGCAATCTATCTTTTCGGCATACTGCCGTTGACACTCACCGTCTGTCCAAGACCAGAAGGAGGCGACATCGTGACTTGCCGAGTGGCTCGGTTGTCCCACGACCTCTTCCGTATGGATCTGGCCTTCTGCTGTGAATGTGGTTCAGCGGATCTGGAGGCGTGCTACACCTCGAAAGCCCTGGGGCCGCATCTGTGCCCGATCTGCGCCCAGTCCAAGGTCGAGTGCGGAACGTGGATGGAAACCCGGACGCGATTGTCGATGAGGGAGCAGCCTGTCGCCTGAACCGGCGCCGCTGCACCCAAGTGAACCTCAGATATGAGCGGAAAAGAAAAAAGAAGGAGGACCTATGATCTGTCAACGCTGCAGGGGACTGCTCGTCCGCGAAACCTTCGGTGACCTGAGAGAGGAAACAGGCTGCATGTGCCCGGCAACTCGATGCATCAATTGTGGATATATCGAGGATTCCGTGGTTCGTGCCAATCGCCTCCGCCCTCCTGCGGCAAAACGGGCGGTGTCTCGTGGGATGGTCAAGAAGGAAGGAGTTGTACTCATAAAATCTCACGCTGAAGAGTATGCATCCATCTGACGAGCGGAAGATCTTGCGGAGGGTGTATCTCCCGCCGATTTCATCCTGCGTCCTCACGCAGTCTCGACCTGTGGATCATGCATTGGCAGAGCCTACAGCGAGTGCTCATCTCACAGGCAACAATGACATGGGGTCATTGCGACGTGCAATGACCTCCGCAACCCTTTTTCCGATCTATGGAGGCATTCGATGATGAACGACGGAACCGTGATACGAGGTGGCCATGAATCACACGTGCGGCGCGAACAGGGATCGTCCTTTTCTGAGCCGAGCGCAAAGGGTGCATCTGCGCGCTCGCGACCGGGTATTCTGATCTTTTCGCGTAGGCAGCAGTTGCTGCATATGAACAGCCGGGCCTTGGAATTGACCGGTCACCTCAATCAGGCGGAGATCAAATCAGTCCTCGATATCCGTTCGGCGCCGGTGCGCGTACTCAGTGCTCAGATCCAAGAGACGCTGGACCACCGCAGAGAAGCCAACATCTGGGAGATCTTCGAATTGAACCGCGTCATCTTTGAAACTGAGCGCAAGATCCTGGTTCGCGGATTCGGGCTGGCGGATCGGAATTCACGCGACGCCTCACGAGTCGTGATCGTGCTGGAGGAGCTTGGCCGTCGGCAGGAACACAAGGCTCAGCCGACGTACGCCGTCCCCTAGAAATAAGCAGGACGTCGATCCAAAAGACGTGGTAGCTGAAGTGTGGAAATGGGAGTGTCCGGTCCTTCACCATCTTTGGATCGGATGGGAGGGGTAAGAAACTCGGGAAGGAAATTCCCATGATGAGGAAACACATTCTCGTGATCGACGACGATGCGGCTCTCCGGAGCTTGCTGAAGATGCGCCTAAAGAGTACTGGGCACACCGTGGACACTGCCGAGACTGGCTGGGACGGTCTGAGCAAGCTCGAGCACGCAGACTATGACGTCGTGCTGCTCGACTATATGATGCCTGGGATTACCGGCTTGACGGTCTTGCAGCACATCCAAGCGCGTCGTCCATCAGTACCAGTGGTCATGATGACAGGTCATACAAGCAGCCAGGTAGTGGCCCAGGCTCTCGCGGGAGGGGCGCGGGCTTGCCTGGTCAAACCTGTGGACCCTGTGGAGTTGGAGCAGGCCCTGCAGTGCTGTGCCGGAACGGCTGCGTAAAAGCGGTCGTAGCAGGCTACACGAACGAAATCGAGGGAGACGCGACAGGTGATGAACCGATGAACATTTCTTTCGCGAACCGCCCGTGGGGCGAAAACAAATCAGGAGTTGAGGAGGAGTCAATGATGGAATCAGAGGAAGGCCAGCAGATATTTCACTTGAGGCCGGTCGGGCTCACGATTCCGGTTGAGGTGAGCAGATCGATCGCGTTCTGGCAGACGTCCAAACACAGATCGAGACTCTTCGGCAGAATAGGATAAATCTGAGGCCGGTGAGGGGGCAATTGGCCGGCATTGAAGCAAAGTGGAGAGGCGAATGAACGACGCCACCGTATCTGCATAATGGCCGTCGCGTCATACCTGCTTGGTTCTGGATTGGGAAAGGTATGACGGCACAAGGCCTCAATCCAAGCACACTGTGAACGCACCGCGTGACGATTGTCCTGCACGAGAAATAGCACGTTATGACGCGTCAGTGCGTTCGATCAGGCGAGGTGATATGACCTCCCATGAACTACTATGAAAATATTTAAAAAGTGAGCAATTTTGAACAGACGGCCAGTGATCCTACAGGCAAAATGGAATTGTATTTTTTGATGTCTTGTTTCTCACCAGGAGGGATTAAACATGAGTACCCATATCCATGTCGGTGGGCTGTCCTACTTTTGTACCGATGACAAGCTCCGTCAGGCCTTCACCTCGTTTGGAACGGTGGTGTTCGCGCAAGTTCTGAGGGATGAGTGGGGCCATTCTCTCGGTCTCGGGATCGTGCACATGGCCTGTTCAGAGGACGTAGAGAGGGTCTTCAATGCGCGCCAGCGCTTTGAAGTATTGGGTTCGCGTGTAGATCTCTGGGAACCCGCAGAACCAGAGGCCTCCCAAGCTGAGCGGATGGTGGCCTATAATCTGCGAGAGATGCGAGATGTACAGGCGGGCCAAAACACGGGACATGAGAAGAGCCAGAGGGCGCTCCAACCCTTGGCGGCATTCATTCGTCGTCTCGTCCAGCCGCTGGTGTCCTCTTCCCGGACCGCCAAACAATAACATCCCTACAGCGTCGCCAGCAATCTTTCCCCACGTTCGAAATACTGGCCCCCTACTAGATTGCGTGTATTCTCACAGCCACGCGCACGATTCTCATATTGGTCGGCTACGTTCTCTCTTGCAAGGGAATGACTGGTTGGAACGGCATTAGGTTCACTCCTTCTCGCGGATCTTCACGCAGGGTCAGTGTCACGTGGCCAGCCTCATCAATTCTTCCAATCTGAGCACTTTTGACCAGACCTCCATTAATCCTACAGGCAGAATGTCGCGAATTCTCTGTGAGGCACGCCCTCGCCGTCAGTCTGAACCCAGAAGAGTGCTTTCCAAGGACCATACGCTGTGAACGGTATCACCGTAAATCCTGAACCGCGGAGTATGCCGGCTAGCTCAGCAGGAGAATACCCTGCCATAGAGAGGACGCCGTTGCCGGACCCTGCTCATCTCTCCGACCGCGTGTCGATCGACATGCAAGGCCTGGCATTGGCCATTGTGACGACAGTCGTCGTGGTCTTTGCGCTGCAGTGGGCAGAGAAGTTTTTTATACCGCTCCTGCTCGGAATCATCATTGCGTACACCCTCAATCCTCTCGTGGTGTGGCTGGAGCGGATTAAGATCCCTCGGGTGGTGGGTACCAGCATTGTAATGCTGGTTGTCCTGTGTGGGGGCGCCTTTGTGACGACCCCGCTGCGCGGCCAGATACAGACCATCCTCGATCAGTTGCCCGCAGCGGCCAGCAAATTGTCTGCCGCGCTCCTTAGCATGCGAGAGGGGCAGCCCAACACCATGCAGAAAGTGCAAGCCGCCGCGCGCGAGCTCGATAAGGCTACCAGCCAGGCGGCGGATATCCACTCGGAACCCAAGCCGCCTGCGACCCACATCGTCATTGACCAGCCCACATTCAAGCTGGGCGACTTCTTGATGGCAGGTTCCATGGGAATGTTTGGATTTATCAGCCAAGCGGCCATGGTGGTTATTTTGGTCTTCTTTCTGTTACTAGCCGGCGACACGTTCAAACGTAAGCTGGTGCGTTTGACTGGCCCATCGCTGTCGAACAAAAAAATTACGGTGCACATCTTGGACGACATCAACGTGTCCATCCAGAGCTACATGTTCACGCTGTTGGTGGCCAACGTGCTTCTGGCACTCCTGACCTGGACCGCGTTCCGGTGGATCGGCTTGGACAATGCCGGCGGATGGGCGATCGCTGCGGGCGTCCTTCACGTTATTCCATACTTAGGGCCCGCACTGGTCGCGGGCGCGACGGGAATGGTAGGCTTCATGCAATTTGACTCTTTCTGGATGGCGTTGGTGGTGTCGGGCAGCTCGCTGGCGATCGCCACCTTCGTTGGCATATTTGTCGTCACTTGGATGACCGGCAAAATCGCGAAAATGAATCCAGTGGCGGTATTTATTTCGTTGCTCTTCTGGGGATGGCTATGGGGGGTATGGGGGCTGCTGCTCGCGATTCCCATCGTTGGCATTGTGAAGGTGGTCTCCCAGCACATAGAAGAACTCCATCCCGTGGCTGAGTTACTAAAAAAATGAAGGCGTCCCTCCATACGATGTCGTGTCATCTGCATACCGTGGCGGGCCGTCGTGGGGCCTGCACCGGCCTCGCGGTCCTCATGGCGCTCACCGCGCTCGTGTCCGCGCCTGCAGATGCCACTCCTGTCGTGGTGCGGTTTCCGGAGGGCATGGCGCACGGCTTTCTTCTCGTGCGGTCGCTTGCCGGGGAGATCATTGGCCAAGGTGAGATGACCCAAGTCGTCAAAGAGGGCGATCTGGTCGAAAGCCATTTGGTCTTTGAATTCAAGGACGGCTCTCTACACGATGAGAAAGTGACCTTCTCGCAACAGCGTGTGTTTACAATGCTCCGCTATCACCTGGTCCAGCACGGCCCGTCGTTTCCGGACCAGATCGAGGTCTCGATAGACCGCAGTACGGCGGAATACAAGGTTCGATCAAGTACGGAGGAGGATGGGAAGGAGGAGGTGCTGACCGGAGCGTTTGCTCTGCCCAAGGATGTGTACAACGGCATCTTTGTCACGATGTTGCTGAACCTGCCGAAAGGCGCCAGTGAAACGGTGAACTTTCTCGCCTTCACGCCGAAGCCAGAGGTCATCAAACTGGAACTGCTTCTGATGGGTGAGCAGACCGTCCGCATAGGCGACCTGTCACGTAAGGTGCTGCAGTACGTCTTCAAGCCGGACATCGGAACGATTCGGGAGTTGATCGGCAAGGCCACCGGCCAGATCCCGGCCCAGTTTCACTATGACTGTTGGATCCTGGCCGATGAGGTGCCGAGTTTCGTGCAATTTGAAGGGCCCTTGCAACTCATGGGGCCGATCATACGAATTGAACTTGTGAGCCCGCGCTTGCTGACAAAGCCCGAAGACAAGAAAATTTCTTCAAAATAACGTTGGCTCGGTCATTTCCGATCATTCCGAACATCAGCCATACAACGTTGGCTGGCATGAATAGGCACGAGATGCTCATGCTGCAGTTTCTTCACGAACAGGTCCTGAAAGTCGGGCCTCATTGACTACTACCGTGGCTTGCACACAGGTTTCCGTATTTGTGCGGATCGTCGTGCAAGGGCAGAGATAAGCGGCCTGCCTCTTCCCTTCCGAACTGAGCAATTTTGACCAGACTACACATGATGGAACCCTTATCCTGGCCAAGGATCAACATTTTGAGGCCGTGAACGGCCGAGGTTCGGGACCTCATGACCAGTACCCAAGCGGCCTGGACCAACTGGCATGCGACGGAATTGTGTTGCTGACCGTGTGGGCGAAGACTGCGTAGAGGACTTGGAGCAAATATGAACAGAATGCGAACGACATCGCGAACAGAAACATGCACTGTCGTCGGACTCCTTCCTGACAAGAAAATAAGAAGGCCCGCGGCTGGAACACTAGCCACACCGTTCAATCCCCAGACCTTTCTTGCCAAAGTTGGCCACGGCAAGACGACGTTGCAGGCCCTCAAGGAGCAGCTGATTTTTTCGCAAGGGGATGCGGCCGATGCCGTGTTTTATGTGCAGGCGGGCCGGGTCAAGCTCACCGTGCTCTCGCAGCAGGGTAAAGAAGCGGTCGTCGGGATTCTCGAGCAGGGCAGCTTCTTTGGTGAAGGCTGCCTCGTCGGGCAGCTGGCATGCATGGCGACCGCCACCGCACTGGACGCATCCACGATCGTGCGCATTGGGAAGGCGGCCATGATCCGTGTGCTCCACGATGAGTCCAGCTTCTCCGAGCTGTTTATGGCCTATCTGCTGTCTCGCAATGTGCGTATCCAAGCGGACTTAGTTGATCATCTCTTCAATTCGGCCGAGAAGCGGCTGGCGCGGATCCTCCTGTTGCTGGCCCATTATGGGAAAGAAGGCAAGCCGGAGCCGGTCATTCCGAAGATCAGCCAGGACACGCTGGCCGACATGATCGGCACCACGCGCTCCCGCGTCAGTTTATTTCTGAATAAGTTCAGAAAGCTGGGCTTCATTCACTACAACGGCAGAATGGAAGTGCACAGTTCACTCCTTAACATTGTCCTCCACGACTAGTTCCCCTTGATGAGGCTTCGTTGATTTCGCGCAGGGGCACAGCTAAGCGGTCTTCCATATTAATTCCTCACACATGAGCTATTTTGACCAGATTCCCGTCCCTCCAGGGGCGTAGCTTTGAACCTGTAATGGGTCATCAAGTCCTCGCGAATTTATCACGGTAGTAGAGTGAAGGATTGTGATCGTCAGGATGGAACCGATGGAAATTCAGTTCGTTGTATTGCAGATGATCTTCGTGACGAGGCAGCTTGTTGTGCTTAGTGACTGATGCAGGGCCGGGATGAATTCGTACAGGCCGCCAAACGTCTCACGGCGGCAATCAGGAAGGTGTTAACTTAACACGAGAGGCTTGCCATGCAATCACATCTTACTTCATGGATTGTTGTTCTCGGAATGGCTACCGTAGTGACTGGATGCGCCTCGATGAAGTCCTCAGGCGGGGCGATGATGGTTGATCAGGCGGGCCATCATCAGCTGAAAAGTCCACCGGTGATTATCGCCACCGTGGATGACGTCACACGAGTGGGGCTATCCGAATACTCCCCCACTGAATCGGTGAAAAACACGATCACCGATGTACTCTCCATCCTCGGGAATGAGGCACTGAGGGAGCCGGGCCGGTCTGAGGAACGCCGCCAACAAATTGAGCAAGTCATCAGACAACGCGTCAACGTTTTGCAAATGGCCCAACGCTCTCTGGGGTCTCCTTGGACAAGACTCAATGACGCGGAGCGACTGGAGTTTGTGAGCCTTTTCGTCGAGTTGATACGAGACACGGTTGCCAACAAGATTGACCAATATTACGACGAACAGGTTTTCTATCTCGTTGAACAACGTGAGGGCAGCTTTGCCCAGGTCAGAACCAATTTGACTGGCCCGAAGGTTGATACCTCGGTAGATTTCCGCTTAGAGAACCAATCCGGCGAATGGCTCGTGTACGACGTAGTCATTGACGGCGCCAGCATCGTGAGGAACTACCGGACACAGTTTAGTCGAATTATCCGCGATAGCGCCTACGCGGGACTAACGGAGAAGATGAAGCAGAGGGCACACACCGTGAAATGGTTTGAAAAGACCGCACCCGCCATAGCGCTGTTGCCGACGGACACATCCGACTCTCGATAAGTGAGGATGCAATTTCGTCTACGGAAGGTGACGATCACGATTCGTCCTCTAGTACTTGTCCCTGTTATGCCACATCAGCCCAAAGACGAACAGTTGGCTGTCGTAATTCCCTCGGATATCACTAAACGTGATCGTCGCACGGTTGAATTTGAATTCGCCAAAGAACGCCCATTGCGGCGACAACGCGTACCGGGCGCCTGCGATGAGATTAAAGCCAGGACTGATATGGGCGTTCGATAGCCCATCCTTGGAACTGGTGGCAAAGAACAATCCGTATCCCATTCCGCCATAGGGTTGAAATACCTCGGACAGGGACGGGGACCGGATGATGAGATCGACCGCCCACGTCGTGAGCTGAAGGGGGATGGGCCCGATATTTTCGGCAAATACTGTCCGTGATGACGTGCCTCCTACAATCGTCTGTGCTTTCACGGTTGGTTTCAGTGTGTACACATCTGTTTCAAGTCCCAGCCAGGGACGCCCCTCAAAGAAATAGCCCGCCTTTGCACCCCCGACGAGAGTACTCTTGAGTTCGAGATCATTCAGGCGGGCGTCGGTCACAACACTCCCTCCCACGGTCAGATTGGACACCGTGACATTCGAGAACGCCCCGGGATTGGCAATCCCTCCATACCCACCGAGATACCACTCCGCTTGAGTCTTGGTTGCGAGAAGACCACTCACCGTGACACTCCACGCCAGGAGCAGCCCACCAGTGATCCAAGGCCTTGCGGATCTCAAACGGATTGTGTTCATGATGCCTCTTCGGTGAAGGCTCACCACAAATCCGCAAACATTTAGTAGCTAACGTAGCGTAGGCCTTATTATAAAATCAAGGATCGGAAGACCTAAGAAACCGACTACTCTTTAACTCTAGCGAGAAGCGGCTGGCGCAGGTGCAGCTGGTAATGGCCCACTTTGGGGAAGAAGGTAGGCCGGAGGCGGTCATTGCGAAGATCAGTTCGGACAAGCTGGCTAAGATGATCGACACCAGGCGCTCACGGGTGAGCTTCTTCCTGAATAAGTTCCGGAAGATGGGCTTCATTGACTACAACGACGGGGTGTACGTATACAGATCCGTCCTCACTATCGTCCTGCACGGCTAGTCCCCTTATTACCGCCAATCTTGGCGTCATCAATACTTGCCACCTGAGCAATTTTGACCAGACAGGAATCTGTCTTGTCGGATAGATGTAACCGCAATACTCGCACGATTGGTCTTTCATGCCTAACCGTAGGGTACTGGTCCACCGTACCGCCGTCTTAGGGCTTCTGCTTCTCGCAGCCATGGCCATGCAGGGCTGCCTAGCCATTGTGTGGCTGGGCGCTGTTGGGATTGATGTGACCCGGACCAGTGACATTGAGTTCCAGTCATTCGAGAACTCGTGGGTGGTTGGACCGCAAGAGCGGCAGCACCTGGCATAGGTGAAGAGCATCGCGGTGACGCCGTTCGTCGGAGATCCGGTGATGGCTTAGCGGTGGACCGCTGTTTTTCGAGAAACGACTGATCTTCGCGTGGTGAGCCCGTCCGACGCGACCCTGGATGAGATATCCGACTACGGGCAGATAGGGCTGGCACAGCGGATGGGCGCGGAGCTTCATGTGGATTGTGTGCTGTTCGGGAGTGTGGCCGGTCAAGAGCCACAGAAAGGCTTTATGGGATTAAAGGAGAGTTCCTCGCGGAGGCTGTACCTGCATCTGGTGAGTGCAGAAGGGACCCTCATGTGGAAGACTGAGCTGCCCTATACGATTGTCAAGGGGGCCAAGGATCTGGATGAAGAAATCGTGACGAAGGCTCTCCTGACTCATGTAAGAGCACACGCGAACGAGCTTGAGTTGGCTGAACTGGGAGCAACAACCATGCAGGCTGCGTCAGGATCCTTGCGTGATGCGTCCGATTATCAAATGGCACGTCCTTTACCGGGGTTCGAGCGTCCATGATGGCCATATCAATCTATGCACCGTCTGCCTTGAATGAAGCATCGTTGATTTCGCGCTGAGCGAGCGTCAAGCTGTCTCTCGGAAAAATTCTTCAAATGTGAGCAGTTTTGAACAGATTGCAGTCTGTCTAGTTGGATAAATTTAACCTGAATATACACACGAATGGGCGTGTGTCCAAAGGAGGAAACCATGAGATATTCCGCTATGACGATGCTCGTGTTAGTCATGGGAGTTGCCACCGGCTGCTCAATATCCAGCATAGGGACGGATTTTAGTGGCTTGAAAGGATTGGACGGCGACAAGGTGACGCACATTAACACGAGGAACTACGCGGTCCACCTATTCTTAACCAAACCGCTCTTCGGAGACGCCACCCTGCAGAACACCGTCAAGAGTTTCACCGAAGAGGCGAAGAAAACCGGTGCGACGAAGGTGAGAATCGTACAGTCGGACGAGTGGACCTTGTGGTATCTCCTTCCCCCCTTGACACTGCTTTTCACCCCGGTGACCGTGGACGTCGCAGGAGATGCAATTCAGTAGCGTAAGGGATACTTCGGTAAGTCTCCATTACCGCGTGCCTCCATCTTCTTATTCGCGGTGGCTTATGACCTCAAAATACCCCTTTCAGTGGCGGCCGAGGTTAAGGATTACATAATGAACTCGATGGCTTAGTCCAGCGGCGACCACAAATGGAGATCGACGACGTGAGCCAAGCGAAGTCAAATCGGTGGGTCGTGGATCCGGGGGTCTGGCCCCCGGTGACGTCCGCTCATCGTATCCTGCGGTCCAATGCCCATGCTCTCCGCACGGAGTACGTGGAAACTGCAAGGCTCGAATCACTTCTGAAAACCTCGCCATTTAACTTCCTGGGTATCGTCCGTCATGACCGGAGTCCCAGGGAGCCTAGAGGCTTAGATGCCTGTCCGGTTGTCTTCCTCGATTTGCCGCAATTCAACGGGCCTCCGTTGGCCGAGGTGTGGACGAGCACCTTGGCGGTTACCTATCACCAGGCCGGGGAAATCCACTGCGCAATGAACGATGAGGTGCTCTTTGGCGCGTTGCAATTGGAAGAAAGCCGGGGCACGCTGCTGGATATCATGACCTACAACGCCTATCGACGCCTGCTCGTCCAGGCTCGTGCCCTGGGCTACCCTCATCTGTTGCGGGTGTGGAATTACTTCCCCCAGATCAACCGTGAATCCGATGGGCTGGAACGGTACCAGCGCTTTTGCGCCGGCCGATACCAGGCTCTGGCCGAGAACCTTTCGAACTTCCCTCGAACCCTGCCTGCGGGGACTGCCGTTGGGACGATGTCTGGCCCGCTGAAAATCCATTTCCTGGCGGCTAGGCATCCTGGAACGCATATCGAGAATCCCCGGCAGGTGAGCGCGTACGAGTATCCTTCTGTCTATGGTCCGCGCAGCCCGTCGTTCGCGAGAGCCACCCTGCGGCCATCCATCTCCGGATCCCACCTGCTCATCGCCGGTACGGCGAGCGTGGTCGGTCATGTGAGTGAGCACATCGGCGAGCCGCATAAACAGACCCTGGAAATCATCCACAACCTGAATGTTCTGATCACACATACTGAGCAGCTCCACGGGATCACTCGTGGACAGTGGCATGGGCAGGCCCTCTTCAAGATCTATATTCGACACCCGGAACACTTCGCGACGGTCCGCGACATTCTCAAGGAGCAGCTGCCTTCCCATACTCAGGTGCTCTACCTTCAAGGAGAGATGTGCCGCAGCGAGTTATTACTTGAGGTCGAAGGCATCCTGAGCCAAGAAAAGACCATTGACGTGAGACAAACGCTGTCGCCACCCCCTGTTCGTCTCCAACAACCTGCGGCATTCCACCAAGCGCAGCCGGGTAGCTTCAAGACCGTGTAGGCACCGGGCTCCGTCCCAACTACTGCCTGTGTTTCTGGATTGACTTCAACATCGAGATCACATGCGTCCACATACTCCCATGCCATGGCACTTCACCATCGATGCAGACTGGGTACCTGGGTCCGAGATCGGGCTGGAAGGCTTGCTGGATTTCAGTGATCGATGGAAGCTCAAGGCCACGATTTTTGTTGCCGGGCGGTTTGCGGAGACCTATCCGGATCTGATCAGAGATTGTCGGCGGCGAGGGCACGAACTCGGCACGCATGGGTGGGAGCACGGTGGCCTCGAGAAAGACGAGGATTTCAGGTCAGCCAACTATGACCAGCAGCGAGCATGGATCCGGCTGGCCACGGAGGCCGTGGAGAAAGCCTCAGGGGTTCGCCCCGTCGTCTTCCGCGCACCGAGCTTGTGGATCAGCGAAACGACCTTGCGCGCGCTCGAAGATGAGGGATACCGCTACGATTCATCTGTTCCGGCGCGGCGATTTGATTGCGGCTTTGGCCGGGTGCACTACCTGAAATACTTTCGTGCGCCGAGCGAACCGTACCGCCTCTCGTCATCCCACCTGCGCCTGCCGGGACACAGCTCGCTCATCGAGATGGCCCCCTCCGCGTTTCTGTTCCCCATCAACATGGCTACACTCCGGGTACTCGGCCTGCCGGTGATGAAGTGGATGGTACGCCGGATCTCTCGGCGTGCCTCGCGGCTGGTGTTCTATTGCCACCCGCACGAATTTGTGCATGCCCATCGGCAATCCTTCCCGCGCAATATGTCCAAATGGAATATGCAGGGCATGACACCGGAAAATATCTCCCTCCTTGACGGATTTGTTGAACACATGATGCGGCAAGGATATTCTCCTACTCTTTTTGCAAACTCGTTTAGTCATGCGTTTGCTTCATAGCATGAAGCGAGCGCCAGTACGCGAATTCCGTCCGCTGCGATCGATGATGTCAATGCGCACGCGACTGACCTCGCTGGCAGCCATCGGCGAGACAGTCACAACGCTCACCTCAGACCTTCAATTCATTCGCACATTGTGTGCAATTCTGACCAGTCTGAACCCGATCCGAGAGGCATACTGTAGCCATGATCCGCAGTCGTTCATAGGAACTTGCTCCTGCGCTCATGTGCCAAGGCTCGTACAATAAAACGGGGGATAGAGAAAGGAGTTTCTCATGTTGTACTACGCGTTGATGTTCTTGCTGCTCGGCTTTGTGGCGGCCGCTCTGGGTCTGTCAGGAATCGCTGCGGTCGCGACGCAGATTTCCTGGGTGTTATTCGTGGTTGGAATTGTGCTCCTGATCATTCACGTGGCGAAAGGCCGCACGCCTCGAGTGACCTAGCAGGCTGCGGAAACCTATTTCGGCACAGCAGAAAATCGAGGGTCGGCACGTCCGGGACAAGACCCCCCCTGCCGGATAGCCGCGCTCGACAGGCAAGACCGGCGGAACAGGCGAGACACTCAGTCGAGGCTTGGGCCTGTTCAGATGCTCGCGGCTCCCCGAAGCGATGCTCCTCACGAGAACCTCACTCTCGCCAGCCTTATCTCAATCCCGCAGCGGGACCACTGCCTCTGTAACGTGAGGGAGATTGTGTAATGATGGTAACTCTTGGCGCACACGATTCCGTGCGCGCCCACCGGTTCTCCATTTGGAGCAACGTGAAAATCGCGACGAGTGGAGTGGTCTTCGTATTCTGTCTCGTCTTGGGGATCGTGTCGGCAACGATCGCGGTTGACGATTCCTACATCGCCGGCTACGCCGCCGCTGTCCTCAGACACGAATTTGACGCAACCAAGGCGTCTCTGCAGGTGCAGGGGGGGGTCGTGATTGTTGATGCCGGGTCGCTCGGTACGGTCGACCGAACAAAAGTCACGACAGCGTTGGAAAGCATTCCCGGTGTTGTGCGAGTGGAGATCCGAGAAGGCCAGGCTCACGCCGATGTCCGTGAATCGCCGCCCATTCAGCAAGAACCCACCAAGCCCGAGTCAAAATTCCTTCCTCGCGGTCTCCTCGTAGCTCCTTTCCATGCCGACCCGCGCTGGCCTCATTTCTCCGGCGCCTACCGTCACGTCACGTACGGCCAAGAGCCGACGAAGACCTTCGCGGCCAATTTCGGTGAAACGTTCGCGCTCTACCGCAATGCGGCTCCTCTTGACGGCCAATGGGAAATCGTCATCCAGGCTGGGGTCTTCAGTACTTTCAATGTGGGGTCCTCATCGATAGACCTCCAGAACGCCGATTATACCGTCGGGCTTCTCACCAGCTACCGAACCGGCCCCTTCTCCGGTTTCCTCCGTCTGCATCACCAGAGCTCACATCTGGGGGATGAATTCATCCTCAACAGACAGCCTCCGATTAACAGAATCAATTTGAGCTTTGAAGAACTCGACCTGAAATTGTCCTATGAGCTGGCCTCCTGGTTGCGGATCTATGGCGGCGGCGGGATGCTGGTGGACCAATACCCGAAGGATCTGAAAGGCGGCACGAGCCAATTTGGGGTTGAACTCACCAGCCCCTGGACCTTGTGGGGCGGCAAGGTTCGTCCGGTGGCCTATGCAGATTTCCAGGCCAACGCGAGAAGTAATTGGAGGGTCGCCAACTCCGCCATGGCGGGACTTCAATTCGAGAATGCGAGAATCGGAGATCGCAGACTACAGGTATTGGCGGAGTATTTCAGCGGCCCCTCGCCCAACGGACAATTTTATAATCAAAATACGGAGTGGATCGGAGTCAGCGTCCACCTGTATTACTGATCTACCCCCACGTCCGCTTCATCATCTTCGTCACGCCGACTTCACACGCCAATACTCCATCGGCATAGCGCAACATCCTCAGTACGAGGATTGCTCAGACCGGCATCAGCACAGACTCCGACGTAAGACGAGGTCACCAGGGCGAGTGTAGCGGGGAGGGTACTGGGCTGAAGTGGGTGATGGCTGTTTCGAAGCGGGACCTCAGCCGCATTTTATTCTCTGCAGGAGAGCCGCTTCGTGCTCCTCAACCTGGCTTCGGATCCCGCAACTCAGAGGCGCAGGTTGTGCGCATCGTGCCGACGCGCCCTCCTCAACGCCGTGATACGCGCCCGACAGGCATACGGTCTGTCCAAAGAGCGAGCGGTAGAGTCCGATCGGGTACATGCCTCTGGACATGAGTTTCCACCCCACCATGCAGGTGATGCGGACGATGTCGAGCACCGGCCGAAAATAACTGGGTCGCGCTCCGGGACGGCGCAGGGCTTCAATGGGAACCGCCAGGCTTCGATGTCCTGAACGAGTAGCCTCGATCAGAATTTCGCTTTCGAAGACGAAGCTTCTGACTTTTCCATGTTTGATCTTCACACGACTCAACAGTGATGCGGGATAGACACGAAAGCCTGACTGACTATCTGCAAATGAATAGCCCGCGGCCCAGGAGACCCAGAAATCAGCCACACGGTTTGCGACATAGCGCCAGAAGGCCGCACGTCGCTGACCTCCACGGCGCGCTCCGATGATCACATGATCTGGATAGAAGGCAGCTTCAGCGAGCAATCGTGGAATGTCTTCCGGCGCATGCTGGCCATCGCCGTCCAGAGTCACAACGCCGGAGGATCCAGCTGCCAATGCCTGCTGAAAGCCACGCCACAGGCTGGCGGCCTTCCCGCAGTTCGTGGAATTTCGCAATAGTGCGACGGGCAATCCAACCAGAGCTTCTGCCGTGCCATCGGTAGACCCATCGTCCACAACGATCACATGCTCGATCTGTCGGATCGCCCGCGATGCCACGTCCCTAATCGTGGAGGCTTCGTTATAGGCGGGGATCACAACCCAGTACCCGGCCAGGACGTTGACCTCCGAATGTGAATGGGCGTTCACGCTATCCCCCCATTGAGACCGATCACTTGGCCGGAGATATAGTCGGCCTTCTCGGAGGCCAGGAATCCAACTAGGTACGCCACCTCTTGAGGCGTGCCGGCTCGCTTCATCGGCACCAAAGCCTCGATCTTTTCCGGTTTGCAACTCTGCTCGACCATCCGCGATTCGATAAAGCCCAGCGCAACCACATTGACGGTCACGCCTCGGGAGGCGACCTCCCGGGCAAGCGATTTGGAGGCGCCGTGGATCCCCGCTTTGGCCGCTGCGTAATTCGTCTGACCTCGATTGCCGAGCTGGGCCGAGATCGACGAAATCGTGATGATCCGTCCCCACCGAGTGCCGATCATCGGAAGGAGCAACGGCTGAGTCACGTTGAAAAATCCGCCCAGCGAGACAGCGATCACGTGGCTCCATTGGTCCGCCCGCATGCCCGCCATCGGGGCATCGTCATAGACGCCTGCATTGTTCACGAGCACCTGGATGGGACCGGCTTCCAGAATCTGCGTCAGGGCCCGTCGAGTGGCCTCGGCATCGCTGACATCGAAGCAGGCTACGCCGGCCGACCCGCCTGTTCCGATGATCTGCTTGGTTACCTCCTCGGCCGCAGCGCGATTGCGATGCGCATGGACAATGACGTGCAGGCGCTCCTGCGCCAGCTGTCGGCTGATCGCGGCGCCGATTTGACCGCTGCCGCCTGTGACCAAGGCTCGTTTCATGATTAGTGGTCGGGGTGCTTGAGGAATATGGATGCGCGCCCATCCAGCAACTCTTGTCGCTCAACCGACACTCGAAAGGCATAGATGAAGCTGCCGGTCTCGCCGACTAAACGGGTCGCTTGAACCGTCAAGTCTCCCTTCACGTCGTCCAGACGAGCGGCCCGAAGCATCAGATCCTTTACGGCTCCCAGATATCCCACGGCGAGTCGACGCGTCTTCCCCTGCTCCAGAAGCCCGACATGCACCGCCATCGCCTGTGCCGCATACTCCAGTCCGCAGATCGCCTCCAATTGGTTGTCTCGCCGAAGAGGATTCGTCGCGTCACGATGCGACGCAGTCGTACACGTAATGCTGGTGTCATCCCACCGCTCGACCGTATCCAACAGGCACATCGCGCCATGATGCGGAATCAATCTGCAAAGAGCAGCTTTGCCGATGATCAGCATGGTATGACCCGGATCAAAAGTTGTTGGTCTTCTAGATACTCAAGGCGGACCAGTGTGCCGCACTGCCTCGCGATGGCGGCCAGAAGCGGTAACGACCGTGCGGCTTGATTCCCGCTCCGAAGAGCTTCCAGTCGTGCATCGTCCATGCTCGTCGATTCCTCAGAGAGGTCATTGGAAAGAGTGAGATCGAGCTGAGCGAGGTTGCGCGGCGCAGGAGTTCGCGTCAACAACAGAGCGGCTGCGAATCCTCCTCGCAGGGGTCGCGCAGCATAGAGAGGAGGGGGTGGCGGAAGATCATAGGCCACCAGGAGTACAGGCCTATCCTCGATTTGCGTATAGGCGGCCGCCTCCAGCAAGGCGGCGCAGAAGGAAGAATCATAACAAGCCAGCACGGTTGACGATTGCTGTGAGCCAGTGCCGATGCCCCAGTAGCCGGACGCGGCATTATGGACGGAGTGGTGGAACAGCGTGGGCGAAATCAACCGTTGCGGCTCGGCGAGCGCCGTGCAGAGACGATCCAGGACATCGGTTTCGCCGTCGGAGGACGCGAAGACCGACGCCACCTCGCGCGCATCGGCCTCCGCCTGCTGCATGGCCTCCTGTGCCACATGGACAGCCCAGCGCACCGTCTCGCTGCTGCGCCTCCGTTCGTTCGGCGGAAGCACGCTTGCGCTCGGCTCCGGCGGGGCGGCTTCATACGAAGGGCTCTCGCCTCCCAGCACGGCCCGGCTTCCCGCCCAACCTGCGAGCCCCGGTCCCAACGTGCCGATCCCATTTACATACAATGTCATCAGACTGTCCCGAAAATCAGGCTGCAGTTATTACCGCCAAACCCAAAGCTATTGCTCAACACCCGCCGAACCGGCTGCTCCCGATTCTCCAACAGCACGTGACCGCTCAAGCTGGGATCGATTCGAGTCGTGTTCAGTGTCCCGGGAACAAAACTGCGCGTGAGACACAACGCGGCAATCACCGCTCCCGTGACTCCCGCTCCCCCTAATGTATGTCCCGTCCACCCTTTGGTCGAGCTGCAGGGGGTCGAGGGACCAAACACCGAGTGGACAGCTTTATCTTCAATGCTGTCGTTCGCCCTGGTCGCGGTGCCGTGCAGATGAATGTAGTCGATGTCCCAGGAGGTGAGCTTACTCCGCAGCAAAGCCGCTTGCATCGCCCTGATCGCCCCGGTCCCTTCCGGATGGGGATGCGACATGTGATACCCGTCGCAACTCTCCCCGTAGCCCAATAACGCCACCGCCCCAGGCCGACCCGCATGCTCGGATTTTTCCAGTAACGCAAAGCCGGCCGATTCACCCAACGTCAGTCCGTCGCGATTCTCGTCAGATGGACGGCAGGGACCGGTCGACATCAGCCCCAACGAAGCGAATCCATACAGAATCGTCAGACAAAGACTATCCACGCCGCCGACCACCGCCGCGTCGCAGAATCCGGCCTCGATGAATCGTGCCGCCGTCGCAAACGCCTTCGCGCTGGACGAACAGGCCGTGGAGATGACCATTGCCGGTCCCCGCAGCCCCAGGTATGTGCGCACGAAATGCGCGGACGAAAACATGTTATGGGTATATCGATGGGACGTCAGGTACGACGACGGCAAAGCGCCGGTTGCCCGGTCACGGTGGCAGTACGCATGTTCCGTCTCCAGGATGCCCGATGTGCTCGAACCAAGGATCACCGCCACGCGGTGAGCACCGTAGCGCTCGCGGGCCTTTATTGCGGCTTGGATGAACCCGTCCTGCTGAAGCCCGAGGAGCGCGAGCCGATTGTTCCGGCAGTCGAACTGCTCCAATTCCGTTGACGCTGAACCACTGCCGACGAACACGTCTTCCACATCATCGACCCGGCCGATGTGGGTGGTGATCCCCACGTCTTCGAAGTCGCAGGGCCGCAACCCTGAACGCCGATTCCGCAATGCCCGATAGGTCTCATTGAGGCCTTTCCCCAGCGCTGAGACGATGGTATAGCGGCTGAGAATGAGCGGGGCCATCCCTCGCGCGCCCCCAACATGTGGATTGTGTGAAACGCGCCAGCAGCCCTGAAGATCGTAAGGGATATCCTCGGCAACTTTATCCGGGCGGTGCCCCTCAGCGAGGTGGGATCCGTCTTCTTCTGTCGGTTCATCAACCAGACCCTGTGCCATTGAAGACGCTCTCCTCCACGCTGTCGATCAAGCCTGCGGGGAAGAAAAGTACCAGGTTGCGGAGAGGCCAACTGGTCAAAATTGCTCATTTTTGGAAAGTCTCGGCGGAAAGAGGTGGTTTCTCAGGCGACTCAGCTAGGAACGCGGCAAAGACCAGACAGGCCAGCGATCCCAATGCCGTGGTTAATCCGATGGCTCGCAGCACAGGGATCTGTGAGACGGCCAGCACTCCGAATACCAAGATCGTGGTCGTGCTGCATACGACCAGGCCATAGACGGTGCGTCCTCGCTCCGCCGGGGTCCCATGTCTTCGGTTGAAGAACAAGGCATAGTCCAACCCGAGGCCAATGACCAGAAGGAAAGACGCTAGGTGGAACAGCGAAAACCGTTCACCTAGTGCGTGCAGCAAGGCAGCCACAACCACAATGGCGCTTCCGATTGGAAGCATCACTCGCAGGACGGTGACGGGAGCGCGGAGCCCGACAAGCAGCACGAGACCGATAGACAGGACCCCCCAGCCCAAGAGTCGCAGCGTCTCATCCCGGTACACGCTGACCATTCGGTTTGATTCTTCCTTCAGATCCAAATAGGTAATCTGGAGTTCACCCCACGGCGTCAGAAGCTCCCGGAACTTCTGTCTGTCAGTGACGCCACGCAACGGCACGACCGCAGCCCAGCGTCCCTCATGCATAAACAACAGCGAGTCCAGTTTGAGCCCCAGCGCCGTCCCGCGGAACGTCTGGATGTCGACCGGCTCCTGCGTCCTGGCTTTCCCTGCTGCGTCCAGGAATGGCTGAAACAGGCTGGGCTTGAAAGGCAAGCCCTTCATGGCTGATGTGAGATTCCGCTCCAAGGTTTCGCGATCAGGCAACGATGCCTGGTGCGCCTGTTGCGTCTTGCGGCTGGGCAGATAGCGAGCAGCGAGATCGTATCCTACCAGTTCCCCTTTTCTCATGAGTGGGTCCAACGCCAGCGCCAACGCTTCACTCCGTTGGAGGGCCTCTTCTTCGCTTGAGCTCTCCACCACGATGAGGTCCCGGACATCCGGCACCCCGAGTTCATTGCGAAGGGCTTGATCCCGCTCTTTCTTCTCAGTCGAGATCGGGCTCAGATTGGCAATGTCCTGCTCCCACAGCGGCGTATCCGACCAGATGAAGGAGCCGATGGCAAGGACCACTGCCAGCGGGACTACAAGTCGTGCCCTTGTCAGCGCATCGACCCACTGTGCGACATGCAGCCCTTCGCGTCTTGTGTGAAATCCTATGGGTACGACGTAGGGAAGAACCCAACGGGTCACGCATGCGGCCGTGAACAAGCCGACCATCGCGAACAGCCCCAGTTGCGACAGGCCAGGGAACCCGCTCAGGAGTAATGCAGAGAACCCAAGAGCCGTCGCCACGACTCCGAGGCGCATCGTCGGCCAGATCTCTTTCATCACGGTCGGCGCCCGGCTCTCCTTGGTGAGATGGCTGAAAAGATGGATGGGATAATCGTCCACGACGCCTAGCAACGTAATTCCAAACGCCAAGGTCATGCCGTGAATGAACCCGAACACAAGACCCACGGCTACGATCCCGGCCAGGATCGCGCTCGTCAAGGGAAGGAGGCTGAGAGCAAGAATAGAGATGGAGCCATAGCTGACGAAGAGAAACGTTGTGACCAGCAACGTCGCGCACAAGGACAACCGCCACACATCATCTTGGATGGTTTGCCGCATCTCAACGGCAATGACGCTGGGTCCCGTCATCACCAACTGAATGGGAGCTGCACCAGTGGAAGTTCCGGCGACCGGTCTGAAGGCCTCTCTAATTTTCCCTTGCAGTTGTTCCTGGGATTCCATATCAAAACCGGCCGCATGTGTCTCCGCCACGAGCAACGCGCGCCGCAGGTCCGACGAGAACCACACTCCTTGGTGTCTCGCCGGAGCCGTCCAGGTCATCCAGGTATGAAGGATCTTCATGAACTCGCCGGTGGGATCGCCCGGGATCAGTTCCTTGACCATAGGTGACAGTGGAGAGGTGAGGTCGCTCAGCCGCAGCTCAAGGGAGTCGCGGAGATGATCTCGACTGAACGTGGACTCCTGCACGCCTGGACTGAGCACGTACCGATTCTGAAAGAGGCGTTCCCGCTCCTCCTTTGTCCAGGCTTGCTCCCCATTACCGACATATTGGAAGGCACCACTTCCGCGCATCCAGGTCGCCAACTGTTTGCTGGCTCCTGCCAGCAGATCGGCATCCTCTCCCTCCAAAGCTATAAGGATGAGCCGCCCAGTCGCGCCTGTTCGCAGTTCCGTGAGTAGCAGGCGTTCTGTTGGTGTGGCACCCTCCGGCATTAAGCGGGAGAGTTCGGTCTCCACGTGTGCACGCGTGGCCACGAACCACGCTGCGAACCCCAGCACCATGCACCAGATCAAAAGTGTGACCCAGGATCTTCTCGTCACTGCGCGCCCGTTGTGATGACCATGACAGACCGATCTCCGTCTGGGGCTTTGATTTCAATGCTACCGACGTGTTCCCTTTCTCCGGAGATCCGTATGGACTCCACCAGTTCCTGCACGGCTTTGTCCAGTGGACGCAGAATCAAGACCCATCGTTGTGGCTCACCCTGCAGCGTCACGCTATAGAAACGCTTCAGGGTGATGACATCATTGGCGAGCGTTGACCGAAAGCCCTCTGTAAATGCCCGCAGCGCAGGGTAGTCGTGCAATGAAAGGGTCCTGTTCGTATCCTTTGTCTTGCTCTCGAAGAGGACCGTATCGCCCTCAACGAGGTAGCGTTCGTCATGAGGAGCGGTGATATGTTTCTCGAGCCCCGTCGGAGGAGTGAAACGCAAGATGCCTTGGGTCTTCAACGGTTGGGTGAGCAGGTTCGAAAATGCGGTCTCTTCAAACCGTACTTCCGCTTGCCGGTTCTTGGCCAGGCTCTCAATGAGCTGTTCCACATTCCAGCCAGTTGATCCTGCCTCGCGCACAGACTGTGGCGACGTCTGGGCCAGAGACATCGGCGCAGGACCCGGCAAGAACAACCAGATGAGGAACAGGGCTGGCAGTCTCAACAGCCAGCTACCGTTGCTCTTCCCAAAAGTCATAAAAGTTGAACCAGTTGTCGGCCGCCAGGCGGCAGTGGTGTTCTAGGCGGTCGGCGTAGCGCTGGGTCCATTGCTGGACCTCCTGGTCTCGATGCTGTCGGTCGATCGTGATCTCCTCGGCGAACAACTCGAAATGGACCTTGTAGCGGTTGCCTCCGCGGTAGAGCCCGAAGAAGAGAATGACCGGCACCTTTAAGATGCTCGCGAGCCACATGGTTCCGGCAGGGAATCGTGCAAGCTTGCCGAAAAACGTGCAGGGCGTGGCCTGATCCTGCTTCAGGAGACGATCCGCGAGAATGCCCACCACCCCTCCGCGGTCCAGACATTCCTTGACTCGCAGCATCGTGTTCGGCGAGCCAGTCCGTATCACCGCGTCGGCGACCGCAGGATTCAAGTCACGGAAGAGGTCACGGATCATCGGTGTATTCTGCTCGTACATCAGGACCTTGATTTCGACATCCCGCTGGGCCAGCCCGATGGCACGCACGATCTCGAAGCTCCCCAGATGCGAACCGAGCAGGATACATCCTTGGCCACGAGCCAAGCGGTCCTTGAGCAAGTCGAGTCCCCGTATATCGATGTCGAAGTGGCTGCATGGTCCGGCTAGAAGATAGACACGATCAAGGAGCGTCGAGGCGAAACAATGATACTGCCTATACAGGTCACGCCGGCTGATCGGGCGTCCCAGCGCTCGAATCAAGTAGGGTCGGATGGCACGACATGCGTGCCTCGAAAATATTAGGTAATAGGCGCAGATCGGGTAGAGCAAGGCGCGCGCGGCAGGACGTCCGACGGATAACGCCATCCAGATCATGAATCGCCCCGCGATTCGACTGCCGCGTTCGCGTTGTCGCAACCACCCTACACTCACACGTCACCCGTGGAATCATCGGCGACGATGCGATAGCGCAGGCAGCCGCTCGCAATGAGTCGAGACCCGGTGGTGCATGTGAACTCCGTTGCCCCGTCGCCCTGTTGCTCCAAGTTGATAGTGAGAGGCTCTCCCGGGTTCAGAGGTGACATGAACTTCGCCGACGGCATGCCCACAAACTCGATGTTCACTTTGGCCATTTCGCGAATGGCGTTCATGATTTCTCCCAGCATCACAACGCCAGGGACCACAGGATAGCCGGGAAAGTGCCCAGCTAATGATGGATGGTCCGCACCGATTGTGACAATGCGCTCAGGTCCCATGCCGCTCCTCTTTGTGAAGCTCTTGCAGCAGTCCGAGCAAGGCCTCTCTCGTGAGTTTGCCGGTCTCGTTACGGGGAAGGTGGGGAACCAGGTGAAGCGGTCGGGGGAGAAACACAGGATCAATGACTGTTCGAAGCGCCGACAGAATGTGCTCGGCAGCCTTTCCAGGCGCAACAGCGAAAGCGATCAGACGTGTCACTGAGGTTTCCGTTTCATCCGGGAGGAAGAACGCTCCATCCTGCACACCCTCGATCTCGTTCAGTTTCTGGTTCAGGTCACTCAACGAACCCCGGTGCCCACCGATGTTCACCAGATCCGTGCCGCGTCCATGCAACACGAACCGATGCGGCCCTTGCAGCGACACCAGATCGGGGAAAGGGATCGGCTCACGCAAGTAGGGGGCTTGCAGGGAACACCCGGCTGATTCCTGATGCAGCGTAATACCATCCAACACGTGCCAGGTGTTCTCGGCGACAGTCCGCCTTGTCGCGAGACTCCCGGCCTCCGTGAACCCGTACACCTCATAGACTCTGGTTTGGAATAGGGTCTCGGCTTGTTTCGCCAACGAGCTGGGAAGAGGCGCGGTCGCAGAGAGAACGCACTCCACGTGAGGCAGCCGCGAGCGAGCGGTGACACAAGCCCGGATATGCAAGGGCGTGGTGACAAGCATGCGCGGTGATGGCACGTCCGCCAACACTAACCGTACATCTTCAGGGAACAGTGGCCGTCCCACATGGAACGCCATCCCATGTTGAATGGGAAGCATCATGGAGGCTTCGAGCCCGTACATGTGCTGGTGAGGAACTGTCGCCACCACGGTCATCTGACCGGAAGTCTTGAGCCCCAGCCGGGCTCCCGTGCTCCGAGCGACTGCGACTAGGGAGCCCCAGGTTTTTGAATGTGGATGAGGGCGCCCCGTGCTGCCTGACGTAAAGGCCACTACGGCCGGGTGGTCAATGGGGATCTGGGGAACCTTTGCCGTATCGGTCGGACTCCCTGTACCCTTTGGGATCTGATAGGAGGGAAGTGGTTCAACTTGTTCAGTGCCATTTACCAGGCAATAGCTGCTGCCATATTCTCGAGCTAACTGGGCCAAGGCACCCGGCGCGCGACTCGGAGGAAGCAGCGTGGTCTGTCCTCGTACCAATGCAGCGGCAAACCCGACCAGAAACCGATAGCGGTCATCAGCCAGGTTAATGACCGTGGGTTTTTCAGGAAGCAGGTCAGCCAGGGCTCCCACATCTGAAAGAAAGTGGCCATAGGTAATCGAGAGACCGTTCTCCCAGGCCAACACTCTGTCAGCGTGGTAGGGGCCGAGCAACGCGGCGGTGTTCATAGAGCCACATGCTGCTATTTCGTGCGATGTTTATCGATCGACTGACAGAGCGAACGGAGTGAGGCGAAGGTGGCGACAGTGTCTGGATCATCGGAACGTATCTGATGCCCATAGAATTGAGAGATCGCGAGAGACAGTTCGAGTGCGTCAATCGAATCAAGGCCCAAGCCGTCACCGAAGAGAGGTTCCTCCGGCTGAATCTGTGCAGGGTCAACTTTTAGTGTGAGCGTCCGCACAATGAGTTTCGCAACTTCCGCTTCCAGAGGTGATACATCAGACACGGATCGGTTCCTCCCGTGCGGGCCGGACCCGCTCGCACCCTTGCGTCGAGTCCTTCTACCAACTCCCTCTCTGTTCTGTCAAGGAAAGGAGCCTTGCAAAATGACAGCCATGGCTCGGAATCTTATAGAAACCGTTTTGTAGTCGTCGAGGAAACTGCTGAATAGATGGCCGCCACAGTAGTTTTTCCGCAGCCTGTTAGTGCTGCTGGTCGTGGAAGCCAGGAGATCCTCGCGGAGCGTCGCTTCATGGCCGTAGAACAGATATTGACACCCGCCGTCGCGCACGAGTATATTTTCACCCGGAATCAGCATTGTTACGCGTTCACCGCCATTACTGACACAAAACTTTGCCCAGAGTTCTCGGGAGGGTCTGGCCATGAAAGGCAAGCAAATCGCACCGTTTAATCCCCAGACGTTCCTCAAACAGGTCGGCAGCGGCAAAACGAATCTGACGTATCCTAAGAAGCAGATTCTCTTTTCGCAAGGGGATGAGGCGGATGCCGTGTTCTATATCCAGGCGGGCAGAGTCAAGCTTAGCGTGGTCTCGCAGCAGGGCAAAGAAGCCATCATCGTAGTACTGGAGCAGGGCAGCTTTTTTGGGGAATCCTGCCTCGCCGGGCAGCTGGTGCGCATGGTCACGGCGACCACCGCGGAAGACTCCACTATCGTGCGCATAGACAAACAGGCGATGATCGAGACACTCCACAACGAGCCCACTTTTTCCGAGCTGTTCCTCACGTATCTCCTGGCTCGCAACATTCGTATCCAAGAAGACTTGGTGGATCACCTCTTCAATTCCAGCGAGAAACGGCTGGCGCGGGTGCTGCTGTTACTGGCCCATTTTGGGAAAGAAGGCAAGCCGGAGCCGGTCGTTCCGAAGGTCAGTCAGGAAACGCTCGCCGAGATGATCGGCACCACGCGCTCCCGCGTCAGTTTCTTCATGAATAGGTTCCGCAAACTGGGCTTCATATACTACAACGGCGGGTTGCACGTGCACAGTTCCCTCCTCAATATCGTCCTCCACGACTGACGCCCGCCGGCACTCCGCACTCTTTCATTTCATCTCGATGTTCCTGATTTGTTATCTGTATTTCCTGGTAGATTTCGGCTCGTCCCTCGCTAGGCTCCCGCGCTGCAGTGCATAGCTGATCAAGTCTTCGGAGAGGTTCAGGCCCAACTTCCGCATACAGTTGGCTCGATGGAATCCGACCGTGCTGGAACTGATCTTGAGTCGGGAACCAATATCTGAACTGCTCGCCCCCTCCACGACTAGCTGCAGCACCTTTCGCTCGCGGACGGTCAGTTTGTCATGGACCTCCAGCAAACCAGTCTGTGTCTTTTGCAGAATTGTTCCCATAGCAGAAAATGAGCCAATGGAAGCCTCGGAAACCGCCGGACTCAGGTAACGCCGACCGGCAACGACTTCGCGTATGGCTTGGAAGAGCTCGGCTCCGCAGGACTCTTTGAGAACATAACCCGCCGCACCACTTTTTAGCGCTGTCAATACATATGCCTGATCCCCGTACATCGAAAGGAGGATCACGCGCGTATCTGATTTCAGGCGAGAGAGCTTTCGTGTGGTTGCTAGCCCGTCCAGGCCGGGCATCATGAGGTCGGTGATTAATACCGCGGGCTTCCGGTGCTTGACCAATTCGACAGCCTCGTGCCCGTCAGCCGCTTCGCCCACAACGACAAAGCTTGGATCCGATTCCAGCAGGGCGCGCAGCCCCTGCCTCACGACAACATGATCATCCGCTAGCACAACGGTCACCATGAAGCTTCCCTCCAGGAATCTGTGTCATATTTCATTGACAATTCACGAAGCAGCTTTAGGCAGTGCTCGTTACCGAGGCTACCATCCCACACCAAGGAAAGGAGCCGTTTGATAAGAATAGTAGTCTGGACTCCACGAGGAAGCAAGGTGAAAGATGGCGGCCGCGCGCCCTGGCCACCGTGCCGGCTGCCGCAGAGGTTGTCGGGTGGCCCTGACCCACGCGCTGATCCGAAGCATCG